>JAYTAP010000025.1:0-58507 GCA_043737475.1 Sphingomonas sp. | reverse complement strand
ATGACGGGCCCGACCGCCCCGATCAGAATGACGAGTAACCGGCCCGACGGATGCTTTTTGCGCCATGCATCGGCGACCTGCCCCCCGATGATCACGCCCAGAAAGCCTGATAACGCGCCCGTGCTGCCGACCCAGAAGCCGGCAACCGACTTCGTTTCACCGAGCACGCGGATCGCATAGGGCGCAGACCAGAAGGATTGCGCATAGGCGTTGAATGCGATCAGGCCATAAGCAATCGCCACGCACAGAAAGGCCGGATTGCGCCAGATCAGCGTGAAGGTCGGCAAGTCGCGCCCTTTGAGGGCGCTGGCCCACGAGAACACGGCGTAAACGCCGATGCCGATGGCGATCCATTGCGGCACGGCGCCAGTGATCCTGATCAGGGTATATGCTATCGTCGCGACCAGCGCGGCAAAGGCAAGATTGATCGCCAGTGCCCGCCCACCGCGCCGTGCGGCGCCGATGAGGGTGAGGGGCGGGATGATTGTCAGCAGCTCGCCCAGAAAATCGGTGAACGGGTTGACGGACGTCTGCGTGACAATGCCGTCTGCGGACCCGCGGATTGGCTCGCGCAGCGTCGCGACAAGGCCAGCGAGCAACAATCCGGGCAGGCCGACTGCCATGAACGCTGCCTGCCAGCCGACCAGCCCCAAGGGGCCACCGCCGGGATAGGCCGCGTTCCACCGCTCGACGATGAGCCCACCGATGAACAGCGATATGCCACCGCCGATGTAAAGCCCCGACGAATAAATCGCGAGCGCCGACGCGCGTTTCTCTTTCGGGAAATAGTCCGAAATCAGCGAATAGGCGCTTGGGCTTGCCGTCGCCTCGCCAATGCCAACGCCCATCCGCGCCACCGCAAGCTGACCAAGATTTTTCGACAGGCCCGAAAATGCCGTCATCGCCGACCATAAAGACAGGCCGATCGTCATCAGGCGAACGCGATTCCAGTTATCTGCCAGCCGCCCCAGCGGAATGCCGAACAACGCATAAAAGACGCCGAACGCCGTCCCGTAAAGAAAGCCCAGCTCTCCATCGCCGATGTTCAGATCGCGCTTGATGTCCTCGGCCAGGATTGAAATGATCTGCCGGTCCACGAAGTTGAAAACATAGACGATCACGAGCACGCCAAGAACGTAATTGGCGTAAGCGCGACTGTGGGCGGGGCTGTCGGCCGGACTGCTGCTCGTCGCGGTGGGCTCGGTCATGGGCATCCTCTTGTTACGGCTTGGCTAATCGAGCCGCAGCCCTTCGACAAGCACCATGTCGTGTTTTGCTTGAAACTTGGCCCGATAGCCCCGATATCGTCTCTGTCCGGCGATGGTCGCCGGGTAGAGGAGTATTTTCGATGGCCAATTGGTCCGATCCCCGTATGACCGCCGGCGCGGCCGCGCCGTCCGTCGGTGCCCGCGACGCCGCATATGATGCGGGTCTGCGGTCCTACATGTTGTCGGTTTACAACTACATGGCGTCGGCGGTCTTGCTGACAGGTGTGGTTGCGATGTTTTTCGCCAGTTCGGGTCTTGCCGCGCAGGTGCTGAGTACCCCGCTCAAGTGGGTCATCATGCTTGCGCCGCTCGGTTTCGTGATGGCATTAAGCTTTGGCATCAACAAAATGTCGACGGCGACGGCGCAGGCTGTGTTCTGGGCCTTTGCCGTGGTCATGGGCCTGTCGATGTCGTCGATTTTCCTGGTTTACACCGGCGAATCGATCGCGACTGCGTTCTTTGCCACGACGGCGGCGTTCGCGGGATTGAGCCTTTATGGCTACACCACGAAGCGTGACTTGTCGGGCTTCGGCACGTTCCTGATCATGGGCGTGGTTGGCCTGTTCGTCGCAATGTTGCTTAACCTGTGGCTGCAGTCGAGCGTTATGAACCTGGTGATCAGTGCGCTCGGTGTGCTGATTTTCGCAGGTCTGACCGCGTATGACACGCAGCGGATCAAGTCGATGTATGCTTATGTCGCAGGCACCGACATGGTGGGGAAGACCGTGATCATGGGCGCGCTGTCGCTCTATCTCGACTTCATCAACATGTTCCAGTTCCTGCTGAGCTTCATGGGCTCGCGCGACTAATTAACGCCAACGCAAAAAATGGCCCCGGCAGCGCAATCTGCCGGGGCTTTTTTGTGCCAGCTTGGCTGAGCAACCCGGCTGGCCATCGAAGAATGTCCGCATTCGACGTCTGCCACGACAGGGCGATCTATCGCAGCCAACCACCCACACTTTGAAATATGGGAATTTAGCTTAGTAAGGTGCCGAGTGTTGGGACCATGTTTTGATGTTTGAAACAATAATTACAGATACGACGGACGGCATTTTTACGCTCACGTTGAACCGGCCCGACCGGATGAATGCCTTCACGCCGCTGATGATGACGGAGATGTGCGCCGCATTCGACACGGCAGATGCCGACGACAGCGTCCGGGCCGTGATCGTCACGGGCGCGGGGAGGGCGTTTTGTGCAGGCGCAGACCTTGCCGGTGGCGGCACGACATTCGATTATGCAAGTCGTCCCGACAAGCTGGAGCAAGGCTCGCCGATACAAGGCGACGGTTCGGTGGATTATGATCATCCGGGCGTGCGCGACAATGGCGGCAAGCTGACGCTGCGTATCTTTGCCTGTAAAAAACCGGTCATCGGCGCGATCAACGGCGCGGCGGTCGGGATCGGCGCGACAATGCAGTTGGCGATGGATTTTCGGCTGGCAAGCGAAAGTGCGCGTTTCGGCTTCGTCTTTGCACGGCGCGGGATTGTGCCCGAAGCGGCGTCGAGCTGGTTCCTGCCGCGATTAGTAGGGATCGGGCAAGCGCTCGAGTGGTGTTATTCAGGGCGAGTCTTCGATGCCGAGGAAGCCTTGCGGGGCGGGTTGGTGCGCAGTGTCCACGCACCCGATGGTTTGCTCGCCGACGCGCGTGCGTTTGCTAAGCACCTAACGGCAGATAGCGCACCGGTCTCGGTGGCGCTAACGCGCAACATGATGTGGCGGATGATGGGTGCAGCACACCCGATGGACGCCCACCGTCTCGACAGCCGCCTGATCTGGTCACGCGGCAGCAGCAGCGACGCTGGCGAAGGTGTTTCGTCATTCCTCGAAAAGCGCGCGGCGCAATATCCTGATCGTGTATCGCAGGACGCTCCGCACTTCAGCCCGTGGATGGACGATCCGGCGTGGTGACCCGCCGATCTCTTACCCGCCGATATTCGGTCCAGCTTGTCGGATCGTCGGCAAAGTCGCGCATGGCCACTTCGAACGATGCACGGTCGCGGAATGAACATTGCCTTTTAAACAACAGTCCTTTGACAACAACGGGCGATCCCGGCGTCAATCGGCGAGCACCGTTGCATGGCGGCAAAGACAGCCGATAGCCGCTGGTCGTCAGCGTGACGAGCCCGTAAACAAAGGTGTTGACGGCAACTGCACCGTCGCCGGGATCAACCTGAACAACATAAACACCGGGACGTTCGTCAAGGGAGATGAGCCGGACGTTCGAGGCGTACCCGAAATCGTCGTTGCCTTTGACATTGATGTTGCCGCGATCGTCATATGATATCTGAATGCGAGCGCCGACGGGTTCGTTTGCCAAACGCGCTTCGTCTTCGGGAAACAGGGCAAAGACTTCGACCGGCTTGTATTTCCCGGGTGGAACCGCCTGGACGCTCGGCTCGCCAGCATAGAAATCCGGCCCTAACCAGCAACCGCCAAGCATCAAAGGTCCGACGATAGTCAGTAATATTCTGTGCATCGTCATTCTCCCCATCACCAAGTACCTGGCGTCGACCGCGTCATGGACGACATTGCTTTAATGGCGCCTGAACTCTCTAATTACGTGGACGTGGACGCTTTGTAAGGCGCGCGCTACGAGTTGGTGCGTGACTAAAGCAACCATTCCGTTTCTCGTCGCCTGCATCGGCATTGCGCTGTTTTCGGCGATGGACGCGGCGATGAAGGGCGTTGCGATTGCAATCGGCGCCTATTCGGCAATGTTGTGGCGGCAGGTTATCGGGGTTTCGATCGGCTTTGCGCCGTATATGCTGACGCGGACGGGCTGGCCGAGCCGAGCCGGGATCCGCGTGCATGTGTTGCGCGGGTTTGTGGCATCGATCATGGCGGTGTCGTTCTTTTACGGGATCGCGCGCGTGCCGCTGGCCGAGGGGATTGCACTGTCGTTCATCGCGCCGCTGATCGCGCTGTATCTATCCGTTGTTTTGCTTGGCGAGCGCGTGGGGCGGGGAAGCATCATCGCGTCGCTGCTCGGCGTTGCGGGGGTGGCCGTGCTGGTCGTCGCGCGGATCGGCGATGACAGCGGGGCACCGCGCGCGCTGGACGGCGTTGCCGCGATATTCGTATCGGCCGTATTCTATGCGTGGAATATCATCCTGATGCGGCAACAGGCGCTGTTGGCGCCGCCGCCCGAAGTCGCCTTTTTTCAGAATTTGCTTGCCGGCGGCTTCCTTTGGCTAGCGCTGCCGATCGTGCTTTTCGTTCACCCCGCACTTTTCGTCGTACCCGGTGCGGACGAATGGCCGTTACTCGCGCTTTCTGCTGTTCTCGCTTATGTTTCGCTGTTGCTTCTCAGCTGGGCCTATGCACGCGCCGAGGCACAGGCACTGGTTCCCGTCGAGTATACCGCATTCATCTGGGCAGCGATCCTCGGTGCGATATTTTACGATGAAGCCGTCACGCTGACGACCGTGATCGGCGCGGCGCTGATCGTGACCGGGTGCATCATCGCCACGCGCGGTAACAAAGCTGATCTAGCCAGACTAGAGGCGGCGGCATGACGTCCACGCGGACGGCGCTGACACCTGCGCATCTGGCTCTGGCAATTGCGGTGACGATGGTGTGGGGCAGTAATTTCGTGGTCGTCAAATATGCACTGGACACGATAGCGCCGCTAACGCTGGCGACGTTGCGCTTCACGGCCGTGCTGGTTCCGCTGGTATTCTTCGTGAAGCGACCGGCGGCAAGCTGGGCGAATCTCGCGGCTTATGGCGTGCTGATCGGGGCGGGGCAGTTCGGCGCGCTGTTCGTGGCATTGCGTGCCGACGTTACGCCGGGGCTGGCGTCGTTGCTCATGCAGTCGCAGTTGTTTTTCACGATCGGCCTGTCGCGCGTGCTGACCGGCGAGCGCGTGCGCTGGTATCAGGCGGCAGCCCTTGTGCCTGCGGTTGCCGGCCTCGGCGTTATCCTGATGCACACCGATGGCAGCATTACGCTGCTCGGGCTCGGCCTGATCCTGACGGCATCGTTGTGCTGGGGCGGCGGCAATATCGTTGCCCGCGCGGCGGGTCAGGTCGACATGCTCGGTTATGTCGTGTGGGCCAGCCTGTTCGCGATTCCGCCGCTTCTGGCGCTGACACTGGTAATCGAGGGATGGCCGGTCATGCTGTCGGGCATCCGCGCGGCTGGACCCGCGACTTGGGCCGTTGTGGCATGGCAGGCGGTCGGCAATACGATGTTTGGCTATGGCGTCTGGGGATGGTTGCTGGCGCGTTATCCGGCGGCAACGGTGTCGCCACTCGCATTGCTGATCCCCATTTTCGGCATGGGGAGTTCGGCGTTGCTGCTGGGTGAGCCGTTGCAGGACTGGAAGCTGCTTGCGGCTGCGCTCGTCATGTCGGGTCTTGCGTTCGGTGTTCTCTGGCCACGACTGGCGGGGCGCGATAAAGCGGTGGCATGACGATTTCCATCCGTTCGGCCCGACCCGCCGACCTTGATCTTATCATCGGCTTCATCCGGGCGCTTGCCGTCTATGAGCGACTGGCCGATGCCGTGGTGCTGGACCGCGAGACGCTGGCGGAACATTTGTTCGGGGATAGGCCAATGGCCGAAGTGCTCATCGGCGAGATCGATGGCGTGGCGCAGGGATTTGCACTTTTCTTTCACAATTTTTCGACGTTCGAAGGGCGGCCGGGGATCTATCTCGAAGATTTGTTCGTTGATCCGCAGGCGCGCGGGGCGGGTCTGGGCAAGGCATTGCTGGCGCGGCTGGCGCAGCTCGCGATCGACCGCGGCTGTGCACGGCTCGAGTGGTCGGTGCTCGACTGGAACGAACCGGCCATCAGCTTCTATGCAGCGCTCGGCGCAAAGGCGATGGACGAATGGACAGTCAATCGCGTGGATGGCGACGCGTTGCGGGCGCTGGCGAGCGCATGATGCACCCGCCGATGCAGCCTGCGGTTGAGGATGCTGTGGTTCAGCTACGTCCGATGCAGGAAGCCGATCGCGAAGCGATGTTCAACGTGGCATGCGATCCGCTGATCTGGGCGCTTCATCCGGCGCATGATCGCTGGAAGCGCGACGTGTTCGATCCGTTCTTTACGGAAGGACTGGGGTCTAATGGCGGGCTGGTCGTGATCGACAAAGCGACGGGCGCGGTCATCGGCAGTTCGCGCTACGATATCCGCGTGTGTGATGTGGGCGAAGTTGAGATTGGCTGGACCTATCTGGCGCGCGGGTCTTGGGGCGGAGCGATCAATCGTTCGATCAAACGGCTGATGGTCGGTTATGCGTTCGAACAGGGTTTCGATGCCGTCATTTTCCTCGTCGGCGAAAGCAATTTGCGGTCGCGACGTGCCCTGGAAAAAATCGGTGCTGTTCTGACCGACCGGCGGCAGGCGTGGCCGATGTCGGACACGGTGGTCGATCACCTGATCTACAGGATCGCGCGCACAGACTTTTTCACCGGCCCGATGGCCTGACCTTATTTGGCCTTGTCAGCGTCGTAAGCTGCGATTGCGTCCATGACGACCTGACGCGCTTCGTCGGCATCACCCCATTTCCCGACGCGGACCCATTTCTTGGGCTCCAAATCTTTGTAATGCGTAAAGAAATGCTCGATCTGCTGCATGACAATGGCGGGCAGATGCTCTTTTTCATCGACGTCGGCATAATAGGGAAACGTCGCATCGACAGGCACAGTCAGCAATTTTTCATCGCCGCCGGCTTCGTCTTCAAGCTTCAGCACGGCAATAGGGCGGACGCGGACAACGCAGCCCGGCACGAACGGCGACCGCGCGACGACCAGCGCATCGAGTGCGTCGCCATCGGGTGACAAGGTGTGCGGAATAAAGCCGTAATTGGCCGGATAACGCATCGATGTATGCAAAATACGATCGACAAACAAAGCGCCCGATGCCTTGTCGAATTCGTATTTCACCGGCTCGCCGCCAACCGGCACTTCGATGATCACGTTCAGTGAATTCGGCGGGTCGTTGCCGACGGGGATAAGGTCGATTCTCATTTTGCGGCCCTTAGCCGGTCGAGCGCGCCCTCGCCAGTGCCGGTTTTATCCAACCGTGGATAACGATGACTGCCATTGCACTGAATTGTCACATCGCGATTACGGAACTCCTTTTTCAGCGTGAGGCGTATCGATGCGGAGCCGTCTAATGCCCGCCCAACACGTTTATCGTGAACGCAAGCACACCGATGTTGAACACGAACGCCGCAAAGCTGTGCACCGTGACGACACGTCGCATCGATTGCATGACGCCTGTGTCCGACGTCTGAAACGTCATCCCGAGCGTATACGCGAAATAGATGAAATCGCCGTAGTCCGGATCGTTGCTGCCGGAAAAGTCGAGCCCGCCGTCGCTGCCGGTTACGTAATAAAGATGGGCATAATGAAGCGCATAGACAGAGTTCGAGAACAGCCATGCCTCCGCGAGCGTGATGACGATCAGCAATTTCGGCGGGCGGTTGGCGGTGACTTCGGCGCCGATAGCCGCGAGTATCGCCACGGTCACGATTGTCGAGATCACCAGCAATATGACGCGGTTGGCATCATTTTCCGCGGCGTGCTGGCGCATCGTCGCTGCATCCTGCGTGCGCAGAAGCGGGGAGAGCGAAAGGAGGAAGATCGTTGCGGCAATGTCGAAGCTGACCATCAGCGCATGCGACCAGTCGGTCGAAGTAGATTGTGCCGCGAAAGCAACCGCAAAGATCGCGAGGAACGCGATGAACCGGGCCGGGGCAATGCGCTGGCCGAGCGTTTGTTTCGCCATGATTGCTCCGTCCGGTTGCGTGCAAGCGCGTTATCCGATTATGGCGCGGCGCACCAATGGCCAAGATTGACACACCCCGCCCGATACGCGGCACGCAAAGCATGATCCGCGAGCAAGCCGACCGTTTTCACCATGTCGTGCAGACGTTCGACCGGGTGCGGCGGCTTTATGGGTTCGGACGGGTCGAAGTGCCGGTGTTCGAAGCGACCGCGGTATTTGCGCGCTCGCTTGGTGAGACGACCGACGTCGTGTCGAAGGAAATGTATTCGTTCGAGGATCGCGGCGGGGATTCGCTGACATTGCGCCCGGAGTTCACCGCGGGGATCGCGCGGGCGTATCTGACCGAGGGCTGGCAGCAATATGCGCCGCTGAAAGTCGCAACGCACGGGCCGCTGTTTCGGTACGAGCGGCCGCAAAAGGGGCGGTTCCGGCAGTTTCATCAGTTGGACGCCGAAGTGATCGGGGCGGCAGAACCGGCGGCGGACGTGGAACTGCTGTGCTTTGCCGATCAGTTGTTGCGGGAGTTGGGCATTGCCGAGGGCGTGACGCTGAAGCTCAACACGCTGGGCGATGTAGCAAGCCGCGATGCCTGGCGGGCGAGCTTGGTGGCTCATTTCGAGGGGTTTCGGTCGGAACTGTCGGAAGATAGCCAGCGGCGGCTCGAAGCCAATCCAATGCGGATATTGGACAGCAAAGACCCGCGTGATCGTCCGGCGGCGGACAGTGCCCCTGTGATGGTTTTGTCAGGCGAGGCCGAAGACTTTTTCGGCAAGGTCCGCGAAGGGCTCGACGCGGCGGGCGTGGCGTATGAGGTCGTGCCACATCTGGTGCGCGGGCTCGACTATTACCGGCATACCGCATTCGAGTTCGTCACCGACCGGCTTGGCGCACAGGGGACCGTGCTCGGCGGCGGGCGCTATGACGGGCTGATCGAAACACTCGGCGGGCTGCATACGCCGGCGGTTGGCTGGGCGGCGGGAATCGAGCGGTTGGGGATGATGCTCACTTCCTGGGATCGGTGTGAGCCGCTGATTGGCGTGATATTTGATGAGCCAGAGGTCGAACAGGATGCTGTGTTAGCCGTGCGGCTTTTGCGTAACGCGGGATTTTCGATCTTCCAGCCATATAAGCGTCCATACAAACGGGCAGTCGAGCAAACTAAAAAAGCCAACGTCGGTGCAAATTTGATTATTCGGCGTGCCGACCATTCGCTGGGCCGCCTTCACATCAGCCACTATCACGAACTCAAGAGTGTTCAGCAGAGCGAACTGGAACGCGCTTTACGAATGGCACTCGACGGACAGCTTGGTGACCGATTTTCGAGTTCAGGAACACATAAGCTTTGACCCCCCAAATCTCAGACGAACGCATCGCCGCTATCGAGGCGCGGCGCGAAACGCTGCAGGGGCAGTTGTCGGCGGGTGATCTTGCGACCGACCGGCTGATTGCGCTGTCGAAGGAATATTCCGACCTTGAGCCGGTTGCGAAGTCCGCGGCCGAGCTGCGCCGGTTGCGGGCCGAATATATCGTCATGGGCGAAATGCTGAAGGATGCTGATCCCGAAATCCGCGATATGGCGGAGGAGGAGTTGCGTGATATCCGCGACGCGCTGCCCGTTGCCGAGCGCGAATTGGCGCTGCATTTGCTCCCCAAGGACGCGGCGGACGAGCGCGCGGCGATGCTCGAAATCCGCGCCGGCACAGGCGGCGACGAAGCGGCGTTGTTCGCCGGCGACCTCTATCGCATGTATCAGCGCTATGCCGAATTGCGCGGCTGGCGGGTCGAGACGATCTCGGCGAGCGAAGCCGATGTCGGCGGCTACAAGGAAGTCATCGCATCGGTGTCGGGACAAGGGGTGTTTGCGCGGCTGAAGTTCGAAAGCGGGGTGCACCGCGTCCAGCGCGTGCCCGCGACTGAATCGGGTGGTCGTATCCATACTTCGGCCGCGACGGTTGCCGTGTTGCCTGAGGCCGAAGAGGTTGACGTCCAGATCAACGATGCCGATTTGCGGATCGACGTGTATCGCTCTTCGGGGCCGGGCGGGCAGTCGGTAAACACCACTGACAGCGCTGTCAGGATCACGCATTTGCCGTCAGGGCTGGTCGTGATCCAGCAGGACGAAAAGTCGCAGCACAAGAATAAGGCTAAAGCACTGAAGGTGCTAAGGACGCGGCTGTATGAACTCGAGCGCTCGCGGCTGGCCGATGAACGGTCGGGCGCGCGCAAAGCAATGGTAGGGTCGGGCGATCGGTCGGAACGGATACGGACCTATAACTTCCCGCAAGGACGCGTGACCGATCACCGGATCAACCTGACGCTGCACCGCCTCCCTGAAATACTCGAAGGCGCGATGGAAGAATTGGTTGGCGCGCTGATTTCAGAAGACGAAGCCGCGCGGTTGGGGGCCTTGGGTGATTAAGGCGCTCGCCGCAGTTTCTGATACACCAGCGCTCGACCTCAAACTGCTGCGTGAACATGCGCGCGATGATGCTGAATTTGAGAGTTTTATTGCGCGGCGTCTCAAGCATGAGCCCGTTGCCTATATCACCGGCACACGCGGGTTCTGGACAATCGACCTTGAAGTCACACCGGGGGTTTTAATTCCGCGCCCGGACAGCGAGACTCTGCTCGATGCTGCCGTCGCGCATTTCGGCAAGGCCGGGCCAAAGCGCATCCTCGATCTTGGTACCGGGTCGGGGTCGTTATTGCTGGCCGCGCTCGACCAGTGGCCCGATGCGACCGGCGTTGGCGTCGATGCGTCCGAGGCGGCGCTGGAGATTGCCTCCAGGAATGCTCACCGGATCGCGCCCGGCCGCGCTGCCATGCAACTGGGAAACTGGACCAACGGGATCGACGAGGCGTTCGATCTTGTGCTGTGCAATCCCCCCTATGTCGAAACGGGGGCTGACCTTGACCCGCAGGTCCGCGATTATGAACCAGCTCACGCGCTATTTGCGGGCACCGACGGGCTCGACGATTACCGTGTCCTTGCGCCGCAACTGGCGCGGGTCACGCGCGGGATTGCCTGTATCGAGATCGGCTACACGCAAGCAGATCGAGTAACGGCGCTGCTTCAAAACGAAGGTTTTGTCGTAGCCTGCCGCAAGGATTTGGGTGGACACGACCGGTGCCTTATTGCGACGCGCAAATAATGCTTGGTTCGTTGAACAATCGCCGCTAAATAGCAATCAAGGAACGAACGTATCTCCCAGCTTTGCGAAGCGAATGCGCCGTTCCTTTACCCCCAACAGTACCCGGCTTCAGGCGATTTCGCTCGAGGCCCGGCGAAGCGGCTGATCGTCCGGCGGTTCGGATACGACAGCACGCACGGGGCGCAGAGGGAATTTGTTTGACCTCCTTGTTAGGGACGACCTTATCTTGATTAACAATCGTCAGCAGAACAGCCGTCGTCGCGGCCGTGGCAATAATAACAACCAGCGCCCGCAAAGCAGCAATTCAGGCGGCGCGCGCAATCAGGACAACGGCAACCGGATCGACAACCGGTCGCGCGGTAACGCAGCGCAATTACTCGAGAAATACAAGACACTCGCGCGCGATGCCCAGCAATCGGGGGACCGCGTGCTGACCGAATATTATCTGCAGTTCAGCGATCATTATTTCCGCGTGCTGGCCGATACGCGCGCGCGTTATGAAGAGAATCAGCCGCGTCGGGATGGCGCCCAGGATCAGGGTGATCAACAGAGCGA
Organism: Sphingomonas sp.; assembly: GCA_043737475.1. Lineage (GTDB taxonomy): Bacteria > Pseudomonadota > Alphaproteobacteria > Sphingomonadales > Sphingomonadaceae > Sphingomonas_O. The sequence continues at coordinate 46,789 of JAYTAP010000025.1, read as the reverse complement.
CGATGGCAGCGATGAGGGCGACGATGCGTTCGACGGCGACGAGTTCGATCCGCGTCCGCAGTCGCGCGTTCAGGCACCACAGGCCCAGCCACGTTATGATCGCGAACAGCAACCGCAGGATACGCGCGATGACGCGGATCGCGACAATCGCCCGCGTCGCGACTATGGCGACCGCCCGCGCAACAGCAATAATGGCAACGGTCAGGACCGGGCGCCGCGCGACGATTATCGCCAGGAGCGACCCGCCCGCGACGAACGCCCACGCGACGAACGGCCCCGCGCCGAACGGCCGCGTGATGATCGTCCCCGTCAGGAACGGGCACCGCGCGAAGACCGGCCTCGGGACGACCGGCCTCGTGAAGACAGGCCTCGCCGCGAGCGCGAACCGCAGATTGCGCGCGACGACGCGCCCGAAGAGTCGACCCTGAGCCTCGACTTGCTGCCACCGGCGATCGCGATCGCACCGATGGTAGAATCGGAGGAACCTGTAGCACCGAAGCGTCGTGGTCGGCCGAAAAAGGTCATTGATGAAGTCGCTGCCGAAGGTTGAGGCGAGCGAAGTTTAGCATTGCGATTCGCCTAATCCGAAAACACCGCTAGGGTTTCGGCAGTGTCCAGGGGGTTGCCGTCAATGTCGTCGCTTTTCCGTCGCAAGATCCTCGTGCCATCGCACGAACTCCCTGCGCATCAGCAGCTGGCGCGGACATTGTCATGGCCGCACCTGCTCGCGCTCGGCGTCGGCGCGATTGTCGGAACCGGCATTTTGACTCTCATCGGCGTCGGTGCGGATCGGGCGGGGCCAGCCGTGCTGCTGTCGTTCGGGATCGCCGGACTGATTTGCGCCTGTGCGGCGCTCGCCTACGCTGAAATGGCGACGATGATGCCGGCATCGGGAAGCGCGTACACTTACAGCTATGCTGTCCTTGGCGAAATCGTCGCGTGGGTGGTCGGCTGGTCGCTGATCCTCGAATATTCGCTTGTCGTCAGCGCCGTGGCGGTCGGTTGGTCGGGCTATGCACACGGGTTCCTGACCGGGATCGGCTTTGAATTGCCGCTTGCCTTGGCAGCAGGTCCGGCGTTGGGGGGCGTCGTCAACCTGCCTGCCGTTGCGATCATTGCTGTGGTTGCCGGACTGTTGATGCTGGGCACGCGCGAAAGTGCGACGCTGAACGCAACGCTGGTCCTTGTAAAAATCGCGACGCTTATTCTGTTCGTCGCCGTTGCGCTGCCCCATTTTGATGCCGCCAACCTTGAGCCGTGGTCACCCTTCGGCTTTACGAAGACGATGGGCTCTGACGGGATCGAACGTGGCGTGATGGCCGCTGCCGCGATCATATTTTTCGCGTTTTATGGGTTCGATGCGATTTCGACTGCAGCGGAGGAAGCCAAGCGGCCCGAGCGTGATCTGGCTATCGGCATTGTCGGGTCGATGGTGGTTTGCACGATAATCTACATCGTCGTGGCGCTGGCAGCGGTCGGTGCGCTACCGTACACGGGCTTTGCTAAAAGTCCCGAGCCGTTGGCGTTGATCCTGCGTGAGATTGGCAGTCCAGGGGTGGCGACGCTTGTAGCAGCCGCTGCCGTGATTGCTTTGCCGACCGTGTTGCTTGCGTTTCTTTATGGGCAAAGCCGCATTTTTCTGGTGATGGCACGTGATGGTTTTCTGCCGTTGAGCCTCGCCTCGGTCGATCCCAAGCGCGGGACACCGGTGCGCATCACGATCATCACTGCCGTACTCGTTGCCATTATCGCTGGCGTCATGCCGATCGATTCGATCGCCGCACTGGCAAATGCCGGAACGCTGGCGGCGTTTGTCGCCGTGTCGGTTGCGATGCTTGTGCTGCGGCGGCGAGATCCGGATGCCGTGCGAACGTTCCGGACACCGCTGGCGTGGATCGTGGGGCCGGTCGCGGTGCTTGGCTGCCTGTATCTGTTTTATAGCTTGCCGTCGCAAACACAGTTGTATTTTGTGATCTGGAACGCAGTCGGCCTCGCGGTTTACTTTGCGTATGGCCGTGCGCGGAGTCTGCTCACCGCGCCGCCGTCCACGTAAACGTCTTGCACAGAAAACCGATGCATCCCTGCACTTTCAGCGTGCCATCGGCATTGCGCGTCAGTTTCGATTTGTAGCTTCTGCCTGATTTGGGATCGTAAAGCCGACCGTTCCAGTGATTACCACCATCGGTGAAGTCGCGGAAAATCAGAATGCCCTGCACCGGACGATCGCGGAGCGCGGGATCGGGGTTATTCAGGTCGATCGGTGTTTTGCCGTTCGGCATCATTTTCAGGACGCGGATTACCTTGCCGCAAACTGTTGCACCACAGGATGCGATTTCGACGACCGAGTCCTTTTCCTGCGTCAGCCATTTCCCGCTTACGGGCAACGCAGCGTTGGCCGACGTGGCAACAAATGCCGTCAACCCGATCAACATCCATCTCATCGCTGTGCCATCTCCCTTGCAGCTGCCAGTCTTAATGCAATAGGTCGCGGGCATGAACAAGAGTTGGACAATCGGGATCATCGGCGGATCGGGGCTTTATGCCATCGATGCGCTGGAGGATGCGCAGTGGATTTCGGTCGATACGCCATGGGGCGCTCCGTCGGACGAATTGCTTACGGGGCATATATCAGGCGTAAAATTCGTGTTTTTGCCGCGCCATGGCCGGGGCCACCGGATTGCGCCAGGTGAGCTCAACGCGCGCGCCAACATCGACGCGCTTAAACGGGCGGGATGCACCGACATCGTCTCGATCTCTGCCGTCGGTTCGCTGGCCGAGGCATTGCCGCCGGGGCATTTCGTGGTCGCCGACCAGTTCATCGACCGGACCAAAGGGCGTGTCCGGAGTTTTTTCGGGACCGGCATGGTCGCGCATGTGTCGATGGCCGATCCCGTGTGCCCGCGCCTTTCTTCGTTCGTCGCCGATGCGGCGCGGTCGGCAGGTGCTGTCGTTACGGAAGGCGCCACCTATCTGGCCATGGAAGGGCCGCAGTTTTCGACCCGTGCCGAATCGAATTTGTATCGGCAATGGGGCGCGCAGGTCATCGGCATGACGGCCATGCCCGAAGCAAAACTCGCGCGTGAAGCCGAGCTTCCTTACGCGCTGGTCGGAATGGTTACCGATTATGATTGCTGGCGGGAAGGGGAGGCACATGTCGATGTCGCCGAAGTGATGGCGCAACTGGGCAAGAATGCTGCGACGGCGCGCGCGCTGGTTTCGGCACTCGCCAATGCGTTGCCGGCGGAGCGCGTTGCGTCGCCAATCGATACCAATCTCGACTTTGCCTTGATCACTGCGCCCGAAGCGCGCGATCCGGCGGTGCTGGCAAAACTGGATGCCGTAGCGGGACGGGCATTGGGACTCGCAACCGCAACAATCTCCCGCTAATCTCAAAACATCCCCAATAAGAGGAATTCCCGATGAGTATTTTCAGCGCGATCAAGAATGCAATTTTCGGAAAACCCGCAGAGGCCGCCGAGGAAGCCCCCGCGCCGGTCGTGCTTGCGCCGGTCGCGCCACCGTCGGCGCCCGTGCCGGCAACCCCCGAAGCCATCGACGCGCGCCTTGCTGCGATTGCTGCCGAAAAGGGACAGCCATCGAACTACAAAACCTCGATCGTCGACCTGATGAAATTGCTTAATCTGGATTCGAGCCTTGCGAACCGCACGACGCTTGCCAAGGAACTCGGCTTTACCGGTGACACCAGCGACTCAGCGACGATGAATATCTGGCTGCACGGCGAAGTGATGAAGAGCCTCGCCACGCGCGGCGCTTGATTTGGATTGTTGAGCAAACGGCGCAGTGTGATCGACTGCGCCGTTTCTGTCAGACGTCAGTGTCAACAATAATATCTAGCTCGTCGGCGTCATCTTCGATCTCGTCATCATCGATATCATTTCCGCCGAGATCAGGGTCCAAATCCGTGATCAGCGTTCCGTCCGATGGGCCGCCGCCTTCGGTTTCGGCGATTTCGGCGCGCTGCGTGTCGTCATATCCTTCGGTGTCCGGCTCGTCTTCGGCATGGGCACCGCCGGGAACGTCGATACGAAAGTCGGGGTCAGTTTCGTCCATTATTGGCATCCTTTGAAATCGATAGGATAACGGCGTGGTGCTGCTCGCAGTTCCCAATTTCAATCCAAGGTCCTAAATGACGGCAATGACTGATAACATGAATACAGTTCAGCCCCTGTCGCTTGCCGTTCAGGACGCTGATCCCGTTGCTTTCGCGCAGCAGTTCGGTGGATCATTCGAGCGTTTCGGCTTTGCCATCATTGCCGATCACGGCATCGATGCTGCATTGATCGAGCGTTCATGGGCAGCAACGAAAGCTCTGTTTGCCCAGCCGACGGCGAACAAAATGCTTCATAAATCGCCGAAGGGCGGCGCGCGGGGCTATACGCCCTTCGGGATCGAGATCGCCAAGGACGCGACCGAGAACGACTTGAAGGAATTTTGGCATGTCGGGCGTGATCTGCCGCCCGGGCATCGCTATTCTGGCTCGATGCCGCCCAACATCTGGCCGGATCATCCGCCCCAATTCAAGGCGCTTTTGACGCAGCTTTACGCCGAATTCGACCGCGTTGGCGCACGGCTGCTGTCCGCGATCGCGCGCTATCTCGGGCTTAACCCTGACTGGTTTGTCGAACCGGTGCGCGATGGCAACAGCGTCTTGCGCCTTCTTCACTATCCGCCGATTTCGCCCGAAGCGTCGGGCATGCGGGCCGGTGCGCATGAAGATATCAACCTGATTACGCTCCTGCTCGGGGCTGAGGAAGCAGGATTGCAGTTGCAGGATCGCGACGGGCTGTGGCTGGCGGTCGATCCGCCGGCAGGGGCGCTGGTCGTCAATGTCGGCGACATGCTGCAGCGGCTGACCAATCATGTCCTGCCTTCGACGAGTCACCGCGTCGTCAATCCGCCCCCCGAACGGCGCGGGGTGCCCCGCTATTCGATGCCGTTTTTCCTGCATCTGGCGAGCGATTTTCCGATCGTGACGTTGCCGGGTTGCGTTAACGCCGAGCGACCCGATCGCTATCCCGAGCCGATCACTGCGGATGACTATTTGCAGCAAAGATTGCGAGAAATCGGGCTGTTGACGTGAGCCAACCTCTCAGGATTGCGCTTGCGGGTCTCGGCACGGTCGGCGGCGGTGTCGTCAAGCTGCTTGATACGAACCGCGACCTGATCACACGCCGCGCCGGTCGTCCGATCGAAATCATGGCCGTTAATGCGCGCGATCGACACCGCGACCGCGGCATCGATCTCTCGCGATTTGACTGGGAGGACGACATGCAGGCGCTGGCACTGCGCGACGATGTCGATGTTGTCGTCGAGCTCATCGGGGGTGCTGATGGTCCGGCGCTGACTCTTGCGCGCAGCACCATTGCTGCAGGCAAAGCATTTGTAACGGCAAACAAGGCAATGATTGCGCATCACGGTGTTGGGTTGGCCGCCGAAGCCGAAGGCAAAGGCACTGCGCTTAAATATGAAGCTGCGGTTGCGGGCGGCATTCCGGTGATCAAGGGACTGCGCGAAGGGGCGGCGGCCAATGTATTGAGCGAAGTCTACGGCATTCTCAACGGGACGTGCAATTACATCCTGACGCGAATGGAGGCCGAAGGATCGGACTTCGCCGACGTGCTCGCCGATGCGCAGGCGCTTGGCTATGCCGAAGCCGATCCGTCGTTCGATATCGATGGCGTCGATGCCGCGCACAAGCTGAGCATTCTTGCCAGTCTGGCGTTTGGCACGAAACTCGATTTCGGCGCCGTTCATATCAGCGGCATACGTCATGTGCTGGCAGGTGATGTTGCCCAGGCGCGCGCGCTGGGTTTCTGTGTCCGGCTGGTCGGCATGGCTCAGGCCGATACGCATGGGTTATTCCAGCGCGTTCATGCGTGCCTCGTTCCCGTGAGCCATCCGCTGGCGCATGTTCAGGGGCCGATGAATGCCGTTGTCGCCGAAGGAAATTTCGTCGGGCGCTTGCTGTTCGAAGGACGCGGCGCAGGCGAAGGGCCGACAGCTTCGGCCGTGGTGGCGGACCTGATCGACATTGCCCGCGGCGAATATGGCCCAGCCTTTGCAATGCCGGTGGCGAGTCTTGATAATTCAAAGGCGGCCGATCCCGGCGAACGGCGTGAGCGCAGTTATCTGCGGTTTACTGTGACAGACAGGCCGGGCGTGCTCGCCGAACTGACAGCGGCAATGCGCGATGGCGGGGTTTCAATCGAAAGCCTGATCCAGCGCGGTGCCGCGCCCGATGGCGGTGTTCTCGTTGCCATGACGACGCACGAATGCACGGGGCGGGCGGTCGATGCTGCGCTTGAACGGCTTGAAGGAAGCGTCAGCCTGGTCGGCAAGCCGATGCGCATGCCGATCCTCGACGTTTAATCGGCCAAAGGCCGCAACTTGACGCCGGAGCCGCCGCCAATCGCAGTGCTGATCCCGATGCCGACTTTGCCGCACCCGACGAGGAAGCCGCTGTTGTCCTGACACGGCGTCGTCGTCGGGATCAGGCCGTTGCGTTCGGCCGAAACATTCTGGATGCTCGGATCGCCGGGTTCCTTGAAGATAAAGGGTACCCGCCAGCGATCGGCGCGACGTCGCCCGCAAACGATGATTTCATTGCCCGCGCGCGGTGCCGAACAGCGCGGCTCCACACGCGTCATCGCCAGATATTTGCCTAGCACAACAGGCTCCTGCGCGACGCTCGGCGCGACCAGCATCGTGAGGATCGCGATCGTCATTATCGACTTTGTCATAACCCTCGCCTATCGCGCCGCCAGGTAAAGATAGGATCATATTTCGATGATAGCGGCAAGTCAGGTTCTCGATCGCGTGCTGGTTTTGGAAATGGTGCGCGTCACCGAAGCGGCTGCGGTTGCGGCGTCGGCGCTGATCGGACGTGGTGACGAGAAGGCGGCGGATCATGCTGCGGTGGAGGCCATGCGGGCGGCACTGAACGAGCTGTATATGGACGGCACAGTCGTTATCGGAGAAGGCGAGCGCGATGAAGCGCCTATGCTGTATATCGGCGAAAAGGTTGGCTCGGCGATCGGCAAGGGGCCGAAGATCGACATCGCGCTCGATCCGCTGGAAGGCACAACAATCACCGCCAAAGCCGGGCCCAATGCCTTGGCGGTATTGGCTGTGGCCGAGCACGGCAATCTGCTGAACGCACCCGATGTGTACATGGACAAGCTCGCCGTCGGCCCTGGTTATCCCGACGGCGTGATCGACCTGAACAAGACGCCGACCGAGAATGTGACGGCGGTCGCGGCCGCTAAGGGTGTGAAACCGGACGAAATCATCGTCTGCGTGCTCGATCGTCCGCGCCATGAAAAACTGATTGCCGAATTGCGCGCCATTGGCTGTGGCGTGATGCTGATCGGTGATGGCGATGTGGCGGGCGTAATCGCGACGACCGACCCCGACACGACGATCGATATATATATGGGATCAGGCGGCGCGCCCGAAGGCGTGCTGGCAGCCGCCGCGCTGCGTTGTGTCGGTGGCCAATTCAAGGGGCGGCTGCTGTTCCGCAATGATGATGAACGGGCGCGTGCGCGGAAATGGGGCATTACCGATCTCGATCATATTTATGATCTCACCGAACTGGCCAAAGGCGATTGCATCTTTGCGGCAACCGGCGTTACCGACGGATCGCTGCTTGCAGGCGTCAAGCGGTTACGCGACGGCCGGATGACGACCGAGAGCGTTGTGATGCGCGCCTCGTCGGGGACAGTGCGCTGGGTGAAAAGCGAACGCGCAAAACGCGATTAGGTCATGAAGCCAAGGTTGGACGTAGCGAAATTGCCGATCCGCGGCAGGATCGTGGGCATTTCGCTGTCGCTGACGCCGAACCAGCGCGCGAGCGTTGCGGCATATTGATCGACCGACGTGGTCGGGAGCAAGCGGCCTTCGCCGACCTGATCCTCGGTCGTGATCGAAATGCTCGGTGCCTTGCCGTAAAACTGACCGCCCTTCACCGCGCCGCCGACGATAAAATGGTGCGCGCCCCAACCATGGTCCGAGCCGTCGCCGTTCGACGCCAGCGTCCGCCCGAAATCGGATGCCGTGAATGTCGTGACATTGTTCTGCACGCCAAGTTCAACAGTCGCCTTGTAGAACTGCCCGATCGCTTCGTTCACTTTGGCGAGCAGCGGTCCGTGGTTTGTCAGCAAGCCGTCATGATTGTCGAAACCGCCGAGCGACACGAAAAATACCTGGCGCTTCTGTCCCAACGTGCTTCGGGCGGCAATGAGCTTTGCGACGATCGACAACTGGTCCGCGAGACGATTGTCCTGTCCGTCGATGTTGAACGGCGTCGCGATCGTGATGGGTTTCAGGGCATTTGCAACCTGAAACTGAAGGTCGAGACCGCGCTGCGTGACGCCGGCAAAGGCATCTTCCAGGACATTGCTGCTCCGCTGCGTAATCAGCGTCTTCATCGTCGTCGCCATCGACGTGCCGTAGAAGTCGTAAGTCGCCGAATAAACCGGCGAAACGCCGCCGGGACTGATCTGATAGGGAAGGACCGTGTCGCCCGAGACGAAAACCGAATTGCCTGCCGCCGAAATGCATGTCAGCGAACTCGTCCCGTTGCTCGACATCGCAAGATCGCCGATGCGTCCGCCCCAGCCGATCGTCGTGCCTTCTTCGCCAAGCGCCTGCCATACCGATTGCTGATCGTTATGCGAAAACAGCTTTGGCGGCAGCGGGTTCGCCTTGCGGTCGGCGCTCTTGTATTGCGCGAGCGTCGTCGGCGCAGCAAGCGGGCCGATATTCAGCTGCACAGCGCACTGGCCACTATCCCAGAGCGATTTCAGCGCGCTGAGTTCGGGCGCGAGCGCGTATTGAAGGTTGTCCGTCAGTGTCTGCGCCGTCTTGGGCGTTATTGCCGTTGCTGCCAACGTCGGACGCGCGCGCGCAACGCTGGCGCGTATTTTCTCATAGAGCGCATAATTCGTCGTGTCGTAAGGGATCACGGTATTGCCGTGGTCGTTGCCGCCGAACAGGAAGACACAGACGATTGCCTTGTAATCGGTCGCGGTAAACGCCGCTGCCTCGCCTGCTGCGGCGAGATTGAGCGCAAGCGGGGCACCGGCACCCAGTGCCGACACGGCACCGGCCCGTTTCAGAAATGCTCGTCTATGCAATGTGTCAAGATTTGCCATCGGATGCGTCCTATTTCTGGATGAGATATTCGGGACAGGCCATTACCAGTAGAATGGCCCCGTAAATGCGGTTGAGCCGGTCCTTGTCGGTACTGGTGCCCGTGATTGCCAGCCGTTCGATCGATGCCGTGATCAGCGAGACAGTGTTGGCCGAAAGCTGGTTTGCCGTCAGGTGAAGATTGACCCAGGCTACCAGTGCTTTCGCGTTGCCGGTTATCGGCAACAGGAAAGTATAATTCGGCTTGATGTCGTTTCGATACCCGAAGGAGGAAGACACGAAGTCGGCAAGATAATTAATGTAACCCGCTGATGAGACTTCGTCGTGAAGCTGAAATTCGGGGGCAACGAGGCTGGCCGCTGCGATGCCGGTATTGGGCGGGACATATCCGGGGCGGAAGAAATTGAACACGGAGGGCGAGCGCAAGGGCTCGTGCGCCAATCCATATTCCGAACTTCCCTGTTGATAAAGAAGCCATTTTCCGCTCGTGCTCGTTACTCTGAAGGTGCGTCCCCACTGGACAGCACGCACGATCGGCTCGCGCACTTTCCCGGCGTTGAAAGACGTCGGCAATGTGCGAGCTTCAGGGTCAGTCAGTATTGCTGTCCACACGGCTTTCAGGTCACCGCGCACACCTGCGCCATTATTGTTGAACGCTGCAGCAACCCTGCCGATATATGCCGGGCTTGGATTTGACGTGACCAGCCGCTGAATCATCTGTCGCCCAAAAAATGGCCCGACGTTTGGGTGGTTGAAAAGCGTATCGAGCGCCGATTTCATTGCAACAGGGCCAGGGGTGTTGGCAGGAATTGTCGTTCCTAGAAACGTTACGGCAAGCGTCGAATGGTCACTGTCCTTGAAGGCGAGGCGACCGCGCGCAAACTCCGGATCGGGGATCGGGTAACTGAGATAGGGTACAGCCACTTGCCGTGACCGGGCATAATCGAGGTCGTAACCTGTAAACACCCGCGCGAGATTTTCGGTATCGCTTTGCGTATAGCTTTCCTGCTTCGCGCCGGCTGCATCAGTCTTGATGCTGCCGTCATTGTTTAGCTTGTAAAGCCCGATGGTAAAAAGCTGCATCACCTCGCGAGCGTAATTCTCGTCAGGGCGGCGACCGGTGGCCGGGTCTTCCTTCAGGTTGCCGACCGTGTTGAGATAGCGGCCCATCGCAGGGTTAAGCGTGACATCCTCAAGCAGGTTTCGGAAATTGCCGAAAACATTGGCTTTCAGTATGTCCCAGTAAGCCGCCATCAGATAGGTCGGCCAGAAAGCATCAAGCGGGTTGACCGACACAACCATGAATTCGGACAAAGCCAGCGTCATCCGTTTACGTGCTTGATCGTAGCCCGTGAAAAGCTGGTTCCAGATCATCGGCGTAATTTCGTTGCTGAAAAAACGCTGATCGCTCGCGGTTGATTGCGCGACGCTGTAGCCAGTCGCCGCGAGGAAGTTCCAGGCGCTCGGCGACATTCGCGCAGCATATTGTCGGGCCAGCCAAGCTGAATAGCCCAATGACTTTACGCTGGAAATCTCGGAGCGGGTCGACGAAAACTGTGCCTGCTGGAGAAAGCGTGCCGCTTGGGCGTCGGTTATCCCGAAAGCAGACAACGGGCCTGCGGTTAAGGTGTCCGCGGCAGCTGGCGCCGATAAGTCTTCTTCGAAAGATCCGGCAAAGTTGCTCCGAACATATTCAGAATTCTGCATAACCGCTCCGTCAATTGAATTGCGCAGTTGTGTGATCCTACCCGTTGAAGGAGCCTCACCATGGAAGATTTTCCACATGATTATTACTTGCTAACGACAGAGCGGCAAAACGAGGCAACTTGTCGATGACTTGCATTCCCACGACAATTACGGATGCTCGGACGCACAAAGGATCGTTGCAAACGAAGCGGTGCCACGGTGGTCCGATGCTTCTGGACAGTCTGGTGATGGAACGCGTCAAGGTTTGCCATCGGATGCGTCCTATTTCTGGATGAGATATTCGGGGCAGGCCATGACCAGCAGGATTGCCCCGTAAATGCGGTTGAGCCGGTCCTTGTCGGTACTGGTTGCCGTGATCGCGAGCTTTTCGACCGATGCCGTGATGAGTAAAACCGTGTTGGCCGAAAGCTGGTTCGCAGTCAGGTAAAGATTGACCCAGGCAACGAGCGACTTGGCATCACCGGCGATCGGCAGCAGTGCGCTGTAATCCGGCTTGATGTCGTTACGATAACCAAACGAGGAGGAAACGAAATCGGCGAGGTAGTTGATATAGCCGGTGTTCGAGACTTCGTCGTGTAGCTGGAATTCGGGTGCGACGAGGCTGGCTGCTGCGATGCCGGTATTGGGCGGGACATATCCGGGGCGGAAGAAATTAAAGACCGAAGGCGAGCGCAAAGGTTCCTGTGCCAGTCCGTATTCGGAGCTGCCCTGATTGTAGAGCAGCCACTTGCCGCTCGTGCTGCTGACGTTGAATGTGCGGCCCCATTGCACCGCACGGACGACCGGCTCGCGGACTTTGCCCGCGTTGGCCGATGACGACAGTGCGCGGGCTTCGGGGTCGGTGAGGACAGCCGTCCAGACCGCTTTCATGTCCCCTCGGACGCCACCGCCATTGTTGTTGAACGCGGCAGCGACGCGACCGACGTACGCCGGGCTGGGATTGGACATAACAAGACGCTGGATCATTTGCTTGCCGAAAAACGGCCCGACGTTGGGATGGTTGAACAGAGTGTCGAGCGCCGTCTTCATCGCAGCGGGGCCATCGGTATTGGCCGGGATCGTCGTCCCGAGGAATGTAACCGCAAGCGTCGAATGATTGCTGGCTTTGAATGCCAGCCGACCGCGCGTGAATTCCGGATCGGGGATTTTATAGCTCAGGTAGGGCACCGTGACTTGCGCGGATCGTGCGTAGTCGAGGTCATACCCGGTGAAGACCCGCGCCAGATTTTCGGTGTCGCTTTGCGTGTAGCTTTCCTGTTTTGCGCCCGCGGCATCCGTCTTGATGCGGCCGTCGATATTCAGGTTGTAAAGTCCGATTGTGAACAGCTGCATGACTTCTCGGGCATAATTCTCGTCTGGCCGCCGACCGGTTGCGGAGTCTTCTTTCAGGTTGCCGACTGTATTCAGGTAGCGCCCCATTGCCGGATTGAGCGTCACGTCTTCGAGTAGATTGCGGAAGTTGCCGAACACATTGGTCTTCAGCATGTCCCAGTAAGCGCCCATCAAATACGTGGGCCAGAATGCGTCGAGCGGATTGACCGAAACAACCATGAATTCGGACAGCGCCAGCGCACAACGCTTCCGCACCTGGTCATTCCCAGTGAATAACTGGTTCCAGATCATCGGCGTTATTTCGTTGCTGAAAAACCGCTGATCGCTGGCAGTGGATGCAGCGATTGTAAAACCATTGGCAGCGAGGAAACTCCATGCCGTCGGCGATGCAGGTGCAGCATATTGCTGCGCCAGCCATGCCGGATAGCCCAGCGACTTGACGCTGGATACTTCGGCCGGCGTTGCCGAAAACTGTGCTTGCTGGAGAAAGCGTGAGGCTTGCGCATCGGTAATCGTCGCAGATGGCGGTGGCGGTGGCGGTGGCGGAGCAGGAGCCGGTGCGGGGGCTGGCGGCGCTGGCGCTGGCGTTGGGAGCGGTGATGCTGGCGGTGCGGGTAAGGGTGCAGGCATCGGCGGTGCAGCGACAATCGGCAGGGGGAGCGCTTGGGATGCCGAGGCGCCGCCGTCACCACAGGCCGCCACGGCAAGCGATGCGATGGAAACAAAGGTGACGGGCAGCGGCCGAAGCGCAGGGACGGTATCTTCAACGACCTTGGCAGCCCCGGGAACGGCAATCTCACTCGCCGTTAAATCAGCCTCGTGCATAGAAGCTCCCCCGGTTGCGCGATGTAATTGAGTTACAACTTATCCCGCGAACGCATTAATTTTCTGTTCGTTCCGTAAGTTCCCGACCCGCTAACGACGTTGCGACGGGGCGGGTCATTACGGCGCTGAGATGCTATTGGATGCGGGTGCGGAAGCGTATGGTAAAGCTGGGCTGACCGGCGGCTGTGGCGGCAGGCATGGTCCCGGTGGGCGCGACGCGCATATTGGTCACCGCACTGTCATAGCCAGCGGCATCCGGAACAAGCGGCAGCCCGCCCGTTCGTGTCCAAACCACATTCGCCGGATAGGCAAAACTCAGACCGCTCGCCGGTGTGCCATTTGTGAACGTGACAGCACTGGCACCGACAAAGGTCGCCAGACCGCCGGGCACGGGATCATTGATGACCACGGTGCTCGCGTCGACCGGTCCGGTCCCGGCATTGGTGATCGTGATGGCATATTCGACGATCCCACCGGGAATGAGTTTTGGGTTGATGGTACCGTTAATCGGGTCAGAAATGACGATAGTCGTTTTGGTGATGATCAGACTGGCCAGATTGGGCTTCGGCGTGTTGGTAATCGTGCAAGTTATGTTGTCGCCGAGCACCGGCGTGACCGTGCCGCCGACGATTGTCGGCAAGACTGTCGTCGAAGCGGCATAGGCATTGGTGCACGCCATGCCCGATGTATAATATGTCAGGTTGGTCGTGCCCGACGGTCCTTCGACAAACGCATAATTCGTAGCTGCCGTGCCAACGAACTGCGGCGTGCTACCGGTTGCAATCGTTGCACCGGTGCCGGTTGTCGTCGTCGTGGCAACTGTCGCGACGCCTGCATTGAGGTTCATCACGAACTGGTCGCCGGCAAACACGCGGGTTCCGCCGAGTGCCTTGCGCAGCGTCAGGCGCGGTCGCGGCGTGTTTGTAAAGGTGCAGTTGATAGCGTCGCCATAGCTGAGTGCCCCGTAATCGTAGCTTGTCGTCACCACGTCGACGGTTACGGCGTTGGCAGCGTTTCGGCACGTCAAGCGGGCGTTGTAATCAGCCAGCGGCGACACGCTGCCCCCTGCCATCGTTTCGGAAAGCGTGAGCGGCAAACCAGACGCCAGCGATACCACCGCCGAACTGAAGGGGCCATTGCCGGTTCCGGTCGTGGTCCCCGACGTCAGGGTGGTTCCCGTCACTGTTGAGCGAACGATGTAGGTAAATTGGTCGGCAGCATTGATGCGCGAACTGACAATCTGTTTGGTAAGTTTCAGCGATGCAAAGCGCACCGCGAACATCGCGCCCTGCAAGCCGCCCGCGCCCATGGTGCTGGAAACCGTTGTCGGTGTCACGCTGCCCACGATCCAGCCGCCAACGCTGCCGGTAAGGCCAGCGCCCGACGATGTGAAAGTAGCTGTACCGGTGCCCGACGTTGCCGGATACTGGCTACCAGTAATCGGCTGCACCTGATCGAGCACTGTCCATCCAGCGCCGTTGGTCGTGAATGAAAGTGTCTCACTGTTGTCGGTGGATTCCGCATCGGCGCCGACGAACATATAGGCCGTGGCGCCCCCCGCGCCGGCAGGGGCAGCAATGCTGATGTTGCCGATCGTGACTGTCGATGATCCGGCGGCGGCGGTGTAGATGATCGGGCTGCCCGGGATGCCGATAAACGCACTGTTTCCGACCGCCGCGCCGGTCCAAGATGGGGCCGCGACGGCGCGAAACGCCGTTGCATTCGCGCTGGTCGCCCGGACCGTCAACGTCATGATCGACCCATCGGTCAACGTGAAGCTGAACGGCTGTCCTGCTGCGCTTTTGGCAGCAACGTCATTGTAACCGGTAAAATCGAGCCAGCAGTAGGTTTGCCATTCCGGCGGCGCAGAGCCCTGCGTCGTCGCGGGTGAGCAGGTGTTGGCGCGTGCAGGCAAAGCGCAAAACAAGAGCGTCATTGCGATGGAATACCACCAGAATTTTTGAAACCCACCCACCTGCGCGGGCATAGGTTACAGGTCGTTAAGACATGCCTAATGTTCGTTAATCATTGTCGATGGCGCCGATGCATTGCATGGAACGGCAATGAACCCCCTGAACGTCACCGCATCGATCACGGGCCAGGCGTGGCGTTGGCGACACGGCAACGGCGAGAGTGATGATCTGGTCGCGCAACTGCTGCTGGCGCGCGGATGCCCTGCTGACAGGATCGACGCCTATCGCGATCCCACGATCCGCGCGTTCATGCCCGATCCGTCGATCTTTCAGGACATGGACCGTGCTGCGGCACGATTGGCAGACGCCGTGTTGGCGGGCGAAGCCGTAACGGTGTTCGGTGATTATGACGTTGATGGCGCAACATCGGCTGCCCTGCTCATCCGCGTGCTTCGGTCGCTGGGTCTGGCACCCAAAGCCTATATTCCTGACCGGTTGATGGAAGGATACGGCCCGTCAGGCGAAGCGCTGGTGCGCATTGCCGAAGGCGGTGCATCGCTGATCGTCACCGTCGATTGCGGCGCGCAGGCATTCGAAGCACTTGCCATGGCGCGCACGGCAGGCGTCGATGTGATCGTTGTCGATCATCACCAGTGTGCCAATGTGCTTCCCGATGCCTTTGCGCTTGTGAACCCTAACCGTCTCGATGAGCGCGCCGAGGCAGCGTCGCACGGACATCTCGCGGCCGTGGGCGTTGCGTTTCTCCTGGCGGCAGCACTCGTGCGTAATCTGCGGGCACAGGGCTACTTCACCACGCGCGAAGAGCCGCGGCTGATGGATTTGCTTGACATCGTCGCGCTGGGCACGGTCGCCGATGTTGCCAGCTTGCGCGGGCTCAACCGAGCGTTCGTCGCGCAAGGGCTTAAGGTCATGGCGGCGGGTCGAAATACGGGCCTGAATGCCCTGCTGACGGCGTCTCGGCTAAAACGCGCGCCGATCTGTTCGGATCTCGGTTTCGCCCTTGGTCCGCGCATCAATGCAGGGGGGCGCGTCGGCAAGTCCGATCTCGGGGTCCGGCTGTTGACAACGGACGATCCGGCCGAAGCACAGGATATCGCCGAGGAGCTCGATCGGCTTAACGAGGAACGTCGCACGATCGAAGGGACCGTGCAGGTCGAAGCCGAAGCGGCGTCGGTCGGCAAAGGGAATCGCGCCGTCGTTGTTGTCGCTGGCAATGGCTGGCACCCGGGCGTCATCGGCATTGTCGCGGGGCGCTTGAAGGAAAAGCTCGGCAAACCGGCCATTGTCATTGCGGTCGATGCCGATGGTATCGGTAAAGGGTCAGGGCGTTCGGTCGCCGGCGTCGATCTTGGTGCGGCAGTGCTTGCCGCAAAAGATACGGGCTTGCTTGTCGCTGGCGGGGGACATGCGATGGCCGCGGGCCTCACGATTGCTGCGAACAAAATCGAAGCGTTTGCCGACTTTATCGACGAGCGACTGGCGGGCGACGTCGCGCGGTCAGGCCAGGACCGGGCGCTACTGCTCGATGCCGTCGTCGCGACTGGGGGCGTGACACCGGGCCTGGTCGACGCGCTCGAGGCCGGCGGTCCTTACGGCATGGGCTGGCCCGCACCGCGCATTGCTGCAGGTCCGATGCGCGTAATCAAGGCCGATGTCGTCGGTAGCGGTGGGCATGTCCGGGCCGTCATGGCCGGCGATGACGGGCGCAGCGTAAAGACGGTTGCGTTTCGTAGCGCTGATCAGCCGTTGGGACTGGCACTGCTTGGCGCCCCCCGCGATCGGCGATTGTGGGTGGCCGGGCGCGCCAAGATCGATGACTGGGGCGCCCGGCCCGCAGCGGAAATGCATCTCGATGATGCCGCGTGGTGCGACTGACCCCAGTCTCGTCTTGACCATGTCCCGAGCCTCGCTTATGGGCGCGGGCTCGCTTCGCAGCGGCCCCTTCGTCTAGCGGTTAGGACGCGGCCCTTTCACGGCTGAAACACGGGTTCGATTCCCGTAGGGGTCACCATCACGGTGCCAGATACTGCGTTTAGAATGGGCTCATCCCGAGGTATTTCAGCACGCCGAGCGCAACGAGCAGGATCGCGATCGCGACAATAATATTCGCAACGTTGATTTCGCTTTTGGCGACGACAATTTTCTCATCTTTGTTCATTTCGGTCATAAACTTTTCCTGCGTTGATTAAGAGATCGTCCGTCGTCGACTTGACCGGCAGCCGGGACCTTAGACCCCTAAGGTTTAAGAGGTGATAATATCTTCAGACATCTCGGGCCGAGCGTGACGCGATTGCTAAGTCGCCAATTGAAAAAAGCAAATGCCGCTTCAACTGAGTTGAAGCGGCACCGCGAAGCAACATTATTCCAAATTGACCTCGGTCTAATAAGCTGACGTCATGCTTTCCGAATTTTTCGCACGACCGCCCGCTGATGTCAGCATTTCGCGCACCGTGTGCGGATCCATACCGGTTTCCTGCGTGTCGACAGAAACGAACACGCCGCCGTCGTTGATCCGACTTTCGTAATAATTAGCGTCTTCGCCATCCACACCGTGATCGGTGAGCAATCCAGCCAAACCGCCGGCTGCCGCACCGATTGCAGCACCGGTCAGCGCGGCGCCCGGAATTGCAGCGGCGGCAATGGCCCCCGCAGCAACGAGGGGTCCAACACCAGGAATGGCAAGTGCCGCGATTCCCAAAAGCGTTCCGGCACCTGCGCCGAGTGCGGCTTTACCGACGATGTCGGTTGCAGCTTCTGCGCCGCTGCCGTCGGTTGTCATGTTTTTTCCATCGTGCTGCGCAATGATCGAAATTGCGCTGTCGGCAATACCGGCATTGCGGATTGTCGTCACGGCGCGTTCGGCTTCGGTCTGACTGTCAAAAACCGCTGACACAAGATTGGCGTTCATTTCACTCTCCATATGCGTGAGTTTGGGCAACCTGCTTGTTTGGCGCTTGTTCCCCTTCACCGCGCGATTGACTGGTGGTAAAGTTAAGCCGGATCAGATTTGCGCCGAAATGCCGAAACAGCCAGAAAAGTGATATGAAGCTCATCAAGCGCGGCAACGTCTGCGGGCCGAATCCGGATTCATAACGGAAACTGTGCATCGATGTCGCTCCTGTTGCGGGCGCAGCACATGGAGCGGACCTTGGGCGCAATTGCCTCAACGGGCGTCCGCGAAGGCCCGCTGCGATTTCATAATCTGTTGCGCTGCGATTATGCAAGCTTGTGTGCCGGAGTCGATGCTGTAACCGGCAAATGCAGTCTTTGGGTAAATGCCGTCCGTGTGACGGGCGGGGTTTTAGGGGATGCCGGATTGGCCGACATAATCGACAGTGTGATCGAGACACTATCAGGTGTCCTCGATCCGCACGGACCGGCAGTAGCGGCGGCCGTCACAAGTTTCACGCCGAACGATTTCAGCGTCCATTTCTTCCTTCAGCTGGCGATTATCCTCATCACGTGCCGGGTGGTGGGTCATCTCGGGCAGAAGCTGCTGGGGCAACCGCAGGTCGTTGGCGAGATGATTGCGGGCGTCATCCTCGGGCCGTCGCTGTTCGGCTTGTTTTTGCCCGATATGCAGGCTGCGGTCTTTCCCGGCCCGACGAAGAATGTTCTTTATGCCGGTGCGCAGCTCGGCGTCGGGCTTTACATGTTTCTGGTCGGCACGACGCTGCAGCTCGACCATTTTCAGTCCAAGGCAAAAAGCGCGATCGGGGTTTCGCTTGCCGGGATTGTCGCGCCGTTTCTGATTGCGGTCGCGATAACACCGTTTCTGCTGACTGTCCCCGGCCTGTTTGCCGACGGCATATCGCGGTTCAATGCGACGTTGTTCATGGGGGCATGCATTGCGTTGACGGCGTTTCCCATGCTCGCGCGGATCATCAACGAACGCGGGCTGGCGAATACGTCGCTGGGGACGTTGACGCTGACGGCCGGTGCGTTCGACGATGTCGTATCGTGGTGCGTTCTTGCCATTGTGCTGGCTAGTTTCGGCGGTGGCCCTGGCATCGCGGTGCTCGCGATCGGCGGCGGCATTGCCTACGCGGTTTTCATCATATTCTTTGGGCGCAAGCTGCTGGCACCGCTGGGCCGGATCGTCGAGCGCGACGGCGAAATGAGCATGACCGTGCTCGGCATCACGCTGGCGCTATTTTGCTTGTCGGCCTTCATCATGGACGCGGTCGGCATCCATGCCATTTTCGGTGGGTTTATCCTTGGCGTTGTCATGCCGCGCGGCCTGTTTGCCACTGAACTGAAGCGCAAGATCGAGCCGCTCGCCGTTGTCCTGCTGTTGCCGATGTTCTTTACCTATTCGGGGCTGAATACGCGGATGGACATGGTCAATACCGTGCCACTGCTGCTGATTGCGCTGGGCATATTGGCAGCGTCGATCCTCGCCAAATTCGGTGCCTGTTACATTGCGGCGCGTGTAGCGGGGGAAGACAACCGGACGGCACTGGGCATCGGCGCGCTGATGAATTCGCGCGGGCTGATGGAACTCATCATTATCAATATCGGCCTGCAAAAGGGCATTATCGGTCCGACGCTGTTTTCGATGATGGTGCTGATGGCAATCGTCACAACAATGATGGCAAGCCCGCTTTTCGAGATCTTTTACGGTCGCAAAGCTCGCGAAACGGGCGAGCTGGGAGAGCTCGGCACGAATTCAACAACGAACGGCTGATGAATGGTGCACTCGGAGGAATTCGAATCCCCGACCCCTGCCTTCGGAGGGCAGTGCTCTATCCAGCTGAGCTACGAGTGCTTGCCGTCCGCTTAGCAACCGCAGCGCAACTTCGCCACTCTTACTTTGCCGAGGCCAGCTTCACGGGTTGAAACTTGCCAAGGCCGCAGCTGGCGCCTTGCGACAGGCCTGGCGACTGCAGCACAGTTATTATGTCTACCGAGCACAGCTGACTGAGTGAAGTCTTGTAAAGGAACCGCTCTTCGAAGCCGAGGCTCGGACAGCTGTTTGGCAGCGTGTTGCGGTAAATCTTGCCGCCGCCCATGTGGAAATCGATCGTGCTATCGCCGTGCACGCGCGTCGACTGGATGCTGCGTAAATTCACGCAGTTGACGGCGTTGCCTGTCGGGGTGGCTTCGGGAACAACATTCCGGTCGCGTGCTGTTGCAGTGCTGGCGACGACGATGAGAGCGGCGATGGCTAGCTTATGCATGAACGGCTCCTTTGTTTTTCTTGACCAGAGATTGCGCCGGATTTTCTGACTTGAGCCTGAACGCGCACAGATCGACGACAGGGCAGCGCCAGCATTCGGGTGTCCGTGCTTTGCACAGGTAGCGGCCGTGCAGGATCAGCCAGTGGTGCGCGGCATTGCGGAACGGGTGCGGGGTTTGCCGCTCGAGGATTTTCTCGATGGCTTCAGGCGTTTTCCCCTTGGCGAGGCCCGTCCGGTTCGAAACGCGGAATACATGCGTATCGACGGGAAATGTATCGGCGCCGAGCGCCACATTGAGCACGACATTGGCGGTCTTGCGCCCGACACCGGGCAGCGTTTCGAGCAAGTCTCGCTCTGTCGGCACGATGCCGCCGTGCCGATCGACGAGGATCTGCGACAGCGCGATGACGTTTTTGGCCTTGTTATTGAACAGGCCGATCGATTTGATATGATCACGCACCGTCTCCAGTCCGAGATCGAGCATCGCCTGCGGATTGTCCGCCTTGGCAAACAGCGCGCGGGTCGCCTTGTTTACACCGGCGTCGGTTGCCTGCGCCGACAGCACAACAGCGACGAGAAGCGTGTAGATGTTGACTGATTCGAGCTCGGTTTCGGGTGCCGGATTTGCTTCGGCCAGACGCCGGTAGAACTCGAAAATATCCACCTTCTTCACAAGCCCAGCACGTCCGCCATTGTGTATCGTCCGGCCGGTTTGCCGATCAGCCAGCAGGCCGCCTTCACCGCGCCACGGGCGAAAATGCTGCGGTCCTCGGCGCGGTGGCCGAGTTCGATGCGTTCGCCGTCGCTCGCGAGGATTACCAAATGATCGCCCGCGACTGATCCGCCGCGCAGCGATGCAAAACCGATACTGCCGACGTCGCGCAGGCCGTCGCGATCGAACCGGCTGAGCTCGGGCAGGCTTTTCCCACGACCGCGCGCAGCGGCCTGACCGAGCAGCAGCGCTGTGCCAGACGGGGCATCGACTTTGTGACGATGGTGCATTTCGACGACTTCGATATCCCAATCTTCGCCGAGCCGTGCGGTGGCTTGCTCGATCAACGCACCAAGCAGGTTGATGCCGAGCGATGTATTTGCTGCTTGGATAACCGCAATCTCGCTTGCGGCGTCGTCGATCATTGCCTGATGCGAACCGTCGAGGCCCGTCGTGCCGATCAATATCGGCGTTTTTGCAAGGCGCGCCGCGGCAAGATGCTGAGCCAGCGCTTCGGGTGACGAAAAATCGACGATCACGTCACTGACTTTTGCCAGCGCCGCCGCATCGCCGCTGACGTCAATACCGCCGTGCGTGAGATCGGTGCTTTCAGCGGCCAGCGCGACCGCCCGACCCATCCGCCCCGCGCTGCCGAAGATGGCGATTCGTGCTTTGCCCTGTGTCATCCCCAATCCTATAGCGCGGCCATGCGTGACATCCACAACATCGTTGTCCTGACGGGGGCAGGCATTTCGGCCGAAAGCGGCATTGCGACGTTTCGGGGCCCCGGCGGCTTGTGGGAAGGCCACCGCGTCGAGGATGTTTGCACGCCCGAAGCGCTGCGCGACAATCCCGAACTGGTGCACCGGTTCTATGATGACCGGCGCGCGGCGCTCACGGGGGTCGGGCCCAATGCCGCGCACGAGGCGCTTGCACGGCTCGATGCACAATGGGCGGGTGGGTTGCTGATCGTGACGCAGAATGTCGATGATCTGCATGAGCGGGCGGGGGCGAAGCGCCTGATCCACATGCATGGCGAGTTGCTGTCCGCGCTTTGTGCGTCGTGCGGCGATCGTGGCGCGTGGGAAGGGCGGTTGCCGCCGGGAACGGCATGCGGCGCGTGCGACAATCTGGCGTTGCGGCCCGACATCGTGTTCTTTGGTGAAATGCCTTACCGCATGGACGGGATCGACGCCGCGATCGGGGACTGTGATTTGTTCGTGTCGGTGGGCACGTCAGGCGCAGTTTATCCTGCGGCGGGCTTTGTGCAGACGGCGCAATATGTCGGGGCGAAAACGCTGGAAATGAATCTTGAGCCATCGCTCGGGAGTATTTACTTCAAGGAAACCCGGAACGGACCCGCGAGTGTCCTGGTGCCCGCGTGGGTCGATGCGATACTAGACGCTAAACCGCGCTGAACGGATTGGTTTTTGCGCGGTAAAGGGTTGGCGCGGCATCGGCCACGTTCCCACCGCTTCGTACCAGCCGGTTGCGCAATTCCATCATTCCGATCCGCGATACCGCGTCGTCGCGGTCCTTTGCACCGATGACCGAGGCAATATGCCCGAGTAATTGGGCAAGCAAATCGATGGTCTGAAGCTTTTCCCCGTGGCGCGAAAGCAGGATCGGATCCTCGCACAGCGCGTCGCCCATGGCTTCCAGCAGGCGACGGACATAAGCCAGCTCTTCCTCGAGGCGACGGTCGAGCAGGTCGGTGCTCGGGGTCAGCGGGGCGCGGAGTGCCTCGCGAAACAGTGGTCGTTTGACCAAGGGCGCACTTTGAGCGCGCGCCGCAGCGACCAT
Organism: Sphingomonas sp.; assembly: GCA_043737475.1. GTDB lineage: Bacteria > Pseudomonadota > Alphaproteobacteria > Sphingomonadales > Sphingomonadaceae > Sphingomonas_O. The sequence continues at coordinate 24,122 of JAYTAP010000025.1, read as the reverse complement.
AGCGTCGACGCGGTTTTGCGTCACGGGATCGTTGTCGGATGATTTTGCTGCGCCGAAAAATTTCACTGACCGCCCTTATATTAAGGCTGGTCCCCTCTCCTTTGCAATTAGCCGAAGAGGGTTAATTTTTCACTCGACCCAGTCCAGCCCGATGTCACGATAGACCTCGCGGTTTTCATCCCATTTGGGTGAGACTTTGACGTGCAGATAAAGATGCACTTTGGTTTCCAGCATCGTTGCTAGTTCGGCGCGCGCCTTGCTCCCGATTTCCTTTAGGCGTGCGCCGCCTTTGCCGAGCACGATCGCGCGCTGGCTGTCGCGGGCCACTAGGATCTGCTGGTGAATCTCGACCGCACCGTCGGTGCGCTCTTCGTATTTCTCGGTCTCAACCGCGCAGGCTTGCGGCAATTCCTGATAGAGCTGCAGGAAAATCTGCTCACGCGTGATTTCGGCGGCCATGACGCGGTCGGTTGCGTCGCTGATCTGGTCGGCGGGGAAGTGCCACGGTCCTTCGGGCATTGCAGCGGCAAGGCGGGTCTTCAGATCCGCAACGCCGTCGCCGGTCGTTGCGCTGATGATGAGCGTGTCGATAAAGTCCAGCCGTTCGGTCAGCACTGTGATGTGGCGCAGCATTTTGCCGTGATCGGCGACGTCCACCTTGTTGAGGACAAGCAGCTTGGGCTCGGGCCGCGCTTCGAGACCGCTCAGGATCGCTTCGACTTTCGGGCCGAGGCCGCCCTTGGCATCGATCAGCAGCACGATGATGTCGGCATCCTGCGTCCCGCCCCACGCGGCCTGCACCATCGCCCGGTCGAAGCGGCGCTTGCCTTCGAAAATGCCCGGCGTGTCGACGAGGAGAAGTTGTGTTTCGCCCTCGATGGCAATGCCCATCAAGCGGACGCGCGTCGTTTGCGCTTTGGGGCTGACGATGGCGACCTTCTGTCCGACCAGCGCATTGACGAGCGTCGATTTGCCCGCGTTGGGCGCGCCGAGAATGGCAACGAGGCCGCATTTCATTTGAGTTGTTCCAATAATGCAGATGCCGCCGCTGTTTCGGCTTCCTGTTTCGATGCGCCCGTCGCCGATGCTTCGCCTGCACTGCCAAGGTTGACAGTAACGGTGAAGCGCGGTGCGTGATGCGGGCCGCTGCGGTCGGTAATGGTGTAGGCCGGCGGGCGGCGGTTGTTTGCGGCGGCCCATTCCTGCAGCGCGGATTTGGGGTGGCACGGGGCATCGACATGGCCCTCGACGCGTGCCGCCCAATGCGTGCGGATAAAGGCTTCGGCGGCGTCGAAGCCATGGTCTAGATAGAGCGCACCGATCAGCGCTTCGGTCACGTCGCCAAGGATATTGTCGCTGTCGAACGCGCCATCATCACGCGCCTGCTTGCCCAGTTTCAGATGCGCGGTCACGCCGATGTCTCGTGCTACCTGCGCGCAGACGATCCCGGTCACAAGGCTGTTCAGCCGCCGCGACAATTCGCCTTCGGGCTCGTGCGGGTAAGCCGCATAAAGCCAGCGCGCGATGGTAAGTCCCAACACACGGTCCCCCAGAAACTCGAGCCGCTGGTAACTTTCGCCGTTCGCCGCGCTGCCATGCGTCAAGGCGCGCTGATAGAGGGGTAAATCCCGCGGCGGCGCGCCCAGCGCTTGTGCGAGCCAGTCGGAGAGCGTGGTCAGAAGCCTTCCCCGATGCGCTCCCAGCGCGCGGCGGTGAACCATGTCCACGGCAGAAACCAGTTTGCCGAACCATCGGTCGAGAAGACCGAAAACTGCGCTTTGCCGACCAGGTTTTCCACAGGGACGAAGCCGAAGCCGCCGGCCTCGAGCCGACTATCCGCCGAATTGTCGCGATTGTCGCCCATCGCCAGAAACTGCCCCTGCGGCACGGTGTAAACCTGCGTCTCATCAGCGGAAATCGGCGCGAGATCGAGGACATTGTAGCTTTTGCCGCCGGGCAGCGTCTCCCGATATTGCGGATAGCGGCAGCGGCGCGTGCCGTCAGTCGCAGTTTCAGTGAATTGCGGCCCGTAGCACTGCGTGTTGGGCGTTTCATCGACGAGGAAATCCGCGATCCGCTTCTTTTCGACGGCATCACCGTTGATGAAAAGCTGTCCGTTCTTCATCTGGACGAGGTCGCCAGGCAGGCCAACGACACGCTTGATATAATCGATCTGGTTTTCGGGCGGCTTTTTGAAAACGACGACGTCACCCCGCGCGGGCATCGCCCCGAACAGCCGGTCGGGCCCGGCGATCAGCGGCAGCGACCACGGAAAGCTGTGCTTCGAATAACCATAATCCCATTTCGTCACGACCAGATAATCGCCGGTCAGCAGACGTGGAACCATCGATTCGCTGGGAATGCTGAATGGCGCAAAGATGAAACTGCGCAGGATGAACACGAAAATCCCGAGCTTCAGCAGGAACTGAAGGAAATCGCGCGTTTCGGATTTTGCCCTGGGCGGAGTATCGGTGATCGTGTCTGACATTGCGGGCCGCATTGCGGCGCGGGGCGGAACGCGTCAAGCGTGTGCGCCTGATTCGAAGGGACTGACATGCGCGACTGGACAGCAATCGAAGCACTGCCAAAGCAACCGCTCGCGGACTTGTTTGCAGGCGACGCCGACCGTGTTGCGCGACTGTCACTGACGCAATCGGGCATCTTGTTCGATTTTTCGAAGACGCATTTGTCGGTCGATGGCTTGGCGGCATTCGAGGCGCTGGCCGAGCAGGCCGGTCTGGCGGGCAAGCGCGATGATCTGTTCAGCGGACGAATCGTCAACAGGAGCGAAGGGCGTGCGGCCGAGCACAGCGCCGAACGGGGCGAGGGTGCTGCTGACAGCGTAGCCGCCGCGCGCGCCCTGCACAGCCGGATGCGTGCATTGATCGACGCGATCGAAGCGGACGCGTTGGGGCCGGTGCGCCATATCCTGCATGTCGGGATCGGCGGATCGGCGCTGGGCCCCGACCTGATCGTCGATGCGCTCGGCCGCGATGCGGGGCGTTACGATGTCGCGATTGTTTCCAACGTCGATGGCTGCGCGCTCGAAGAAGCATTTGCGCGCTTCGACCCGTCGGCAACGCTGCTCGTCATCGCGTCCAAGACATTCACGACGACCGAGACGATGCTGAACGCGGGCTCTGTTTTGCAATGGATGGAGGAAGACGGCGTTGCGGACCCGATCGGCCGGGTCATTGCGCTGACGGCATACCCCGACGCGGCTGTGGCATGGGGCGTCGACGAAACGCGTGTCCTGCCGTTTAATGAAGCCGTTGGCGGACGGTATTCGCTCTGGTCGTCGATCGGATTTCCGGCTGCATTAGCGCTCGGCTGGGGCGGCTTCGAGGAATTGCTCGAGGGAGCAGCCGAGATGGACCGGCACTTTCGCCTTGCGCCGCTATCGCAGAACGCACCGGTTCTCGCGGCATTCGTCGATCAGCTTTATGCGCAGACGCATGGTTGTGAAACGCGGGCGGTGTTCGCTTATGACGAACGGCTCCGCTTGCTGCCGAGCTATCTGCAGCAGCTTGAAATGGAGTCGAACGGCAAATCTGTGACGACCGCAGGCACGCCGCTGGGTCGACAAAGTGCGGCGATTACCTGGGGCGGGGTCGGCACCGACGCACAGCATGCGGTGTTCCAGCTGCTGCATCAGGGGACGCGGATTGTTCCGGTGGAGTTCGTCGCCAGCGTGGAAGCCGGTGATACACTCGATCCCGAACATCACCGTATTCTGCTTGCCAACTGCTTTGCTCAGGGCGCCGCGCTGATGGCCGGGCGGTCGGCTGATGATGGCAACCGCAATTACCCGGGCGATCGGCCGTCGACGACGATCCTGCTCGACGATCTCGATCCCCGGACGATGGGCGCACTGATTGCATTTTATGAACAGCGCACCTTCGTCAACGCCGTGTTGCTGGGACTGAACCCGTTCGATCAGTTCGGTGTCGAATTGGGCAAGGACATGGCCAAGAAAATCGACGATCCGGGGGCCCGTGCCGACTTTGATGCCTCGACGCAGGCGCTGATGGCCAGAGCGGGAATCTAGATTAGCCTGATCGAAACTTCGGATTAGCGAAACCGCCCGCTCGTCCCTACATCGCAATCATCAATCAATGGCGGGATTTCGATGAATAAATATGATTACGACCTTTTCGTCATTGGCGCAGGGTCAGGCGGCGTTCGCGCCGCGCGCGTATCCGCAGCGCATGGCGTGCGCGTCGCGATTGCCGAGGAGCATCGCGTTGGCGGCACGTGCGTCATTCGCGGCTGCGTACCTAAAAAACTTCTCGTTTATGGTGCTCATTTTGCCGAGGATCTGGCCGATGCGCGCCGTTTTGGCTGGACCGTGGAAACGCCGACATTCGACTGGCCGACGTTGCGTGACAATGTTCTTGAAGAAGTGACGCGGATCGAAGCGGTCTACGGGCAAACGCTCGCCAGCCACGATGTCGAGATATTCAAGGAACGCGCCATCGTGACGGGCGCGAACAGCGTGACGCTGGCCAGTGGTCGCGCGATTACGGCAGGCAAAATCCTGATTGCGACGGGGGGCTGGCCCATCCGCCCGGCGTTCCCGGGCAGCGAGCATGGCATTACGTCGAACGAAGTCTTTCACCTCGAAGCGCTCCCTAAGCGCGTCGTGATCGCTGGCGGGGGCTACATCGCCAACGAATTTGCCGGCATTTTTCACGGATTCGGGTCGCACGTCACGATCGTGAACCGTGGTGACCAGATCCTGCGCGGTTATGACGAGCAAATCCGGGATCGCCTCCTCCAGATATCGATGACCAAGGGCATCGAGTTCCGTTTCAACGCACCATTCGAAAGCATCACGCCGCAAGACAACAGCAGGCTGGCCGTCAAAATGAAGGGTTGCGACGATATTGTTGCCGATCTCGTGCTTTTTGCCACCGGTCGCGCGCCTAATGTGGCGGGGCTGGGGCTGGATACCGTGGGCGTTGCGCTAAACGAAAACGGTGCCGTCATCGTTGATGCTGATAATCGATCGAGCGTCGACAGCATTTACGCCGTGGGCGACGTGACCGATCGTATCCAGCTAACACCGGTTGCCATCCGCGAAGGGCAGGCATTTGCCGACACCGTTTTCGGCAACAAGCCGACACGGGTCGATTACGACATGGTGCCCAGTGCCGTTTTCAGCCACCCCCCGATGGCTGGCGTCGGCCTGACTGAATCGCAGGCCAAAAATAAGCTCGGCACGGTAAAGACTTACACATCGGACTTCAGACCGATGAAGAATGTTCTTGCGGGCCGCAACGAACGCGCCTTGTATAAAATGGTGGTCGATGCGTCGACCGATGTTGTTGTGGGGCTTCACATGATCGGACCGGACTCGGCGGAAATCCTTCAGGCGGCCGCTGTCGCGGTGAAGGCAGGGCTGACCAAGGCGCAATTCGACGAAACCGTCGCGTTGCATCCGTCGATGGCCGAGGAGCTCGTCTTGCTGAAATGACGCGTCACGGTTTGCCGACAGATGAACACGACGTAGTTTTACGTTAACGAAACAACTTCGGCATGCTGTTCGTTTATTGTGACGTAATCGCTAGGAAGCATAGCATGAAAAAATTTATTTTGAGCGCAGCAACGGCAGCTGTGGCGTTGACGGCGCTGCCATCAATGGCAAATGCGAAGCCGCCGGGCAGCGCAGAACGCGAATATCGCGAGGACGTCCGTGAAGCGCGACGCGACTATCGCGAAGACCGTAAGCAAGATCGTAAACGTGCAAAACAACAGGCAAAATGGCAGGATTATCGGCGCTATGACTACAATCGCGCCGATCCACGCTACGGTAATTATGCCGCAGAACGCTACTATCGTGACGGACGCTATTATCAGCCGCGTCAGCTGAATTATGACGATCGCGTCTATCGCGGTGAAAACGGACAATATTATTGCCGTCGCTCGGACGGCACGACCGGCTTGATCATCGGCGGTGCCGTGGGCGGACTCCTCGGCAACACGGTTGCCCCTGGCGGGTCAAAAACGCTGGGCACGATCATAGGTGCCGGTGCAGGGGCGCTACTCGGTCGGGAAATCGACCGCGGCGGGGTGCGCTGCCGCTAACACGAGATACCGTTAACTGTTTAGACGCATCATGCCCTTATTACGGCATGATGCGTTTTCGGTTGCCCAAGCGCGGGAGCAAGCCCGATGCCGTCAAGGCAGAACATTACGCACGTCTCGGCGATAACTTCGGCAGCCCGCGGCGCGGCCGTTATATCAATGGAGACGAGGGGCGCCCGATCACCGGCGGCCGTTTTTGGCTGCAACCGCTGACCCTGTTCATTTTGTCGTTATTGGCGCTGGTGCTGGTCAGCGGCGTGCAGCTCTGGCGTCTGGGCTGGTTCGGCGTCTGGTTCGGCGCGAAAAGTGCGCAGATCGACAACGCGCCGAAGCGCTGGCAGCTCGATGGCCGCAAAGCAGCGCCCCTCGATCCGGCAGTGCCCGACGACGACGGTCGCGGCCGTGACAGCGGCCCGCCCGAGTTCGAAGAAGTCGACGCCCCGCCCGTCACCGATTGACGCTGCTCGCATATCGCGACAAATCCGCTATCGACGTCGCAGGGACGGAGAGCGAAGATGGCAGGACTATGGTTTGACGAGCTGAAAGTCGGGCAGGTGTTCAACCACGCCATCCGCCGTACGGTGACCGAAACCGATAACGTCCTGTTCAGCGCAATGACGCACAATCCGGCGCAGCTGCACCTCGATGAGCAATATATGAAGGGCACCGACTATGGCCAGCGGATCGTAAATAGTGTTTTCACACTTGGGCTTATGGTCGGTATTTCCGTCGGTGATACAACATTGGGAACGGCGGTCGCCAATCTTGGCTGGGACGAAGTGCGCTTTCCTAAGCCCGTCTTCCACGGCGATACGTTGCATGTTGTGACCGAAGTGCTTGAGTTGCGAGAGAGCAGATCGCGGCCTGATCAGGGGATCGTGACCTTTGCGCATCGGGCGTTTAACCAACGTGACGAACTGGTTGCGTCGTGCAAGCGATCGGGGCTTCAGCGCAAGAAGCCAGCGGCATGACGCCGCTTCGATCGCTGCTTTTCATTCCAGGCGACAGCGAGAAAAAGCTGGGCAAGGTCGATAATTGCGGGGCGGATGCCGTGATCCTCGATCTGGAGGACAGCGTATCGTCGGTAAACAAGCCGCTGGCGCGCGAACTGGTGGCGGCGTTTCTGGCAGAGCGTCCTCCCGGCAAGCGCAATGCGCAATTATGGGTGCGAATCAATCCGCTCGACAGCGGTCTTTTTGCGGACGATCTCGACATGATCATCAGTGGCGCACCCGACGGGATCATGCTGCCAAAGGCCGGGGGACCGGAAGATGTTCGTGCGCTGTCAGGGCAACTGGACACACTGGAAGCGTCGCAGGGACTCGCGGCAGGATCGATCAGCATAATTCCGGTGGCAACCGAAACCGCAATCGCACCGTTTCGGCTGGGTGATTATGCAACGGCAAATCTGCCGCGCCTTGCCGGGCTCACTTGGGGTGCCGAGGATTTGTCGGCGGCTCTCGGGGCGAGCACGAACGTCGACGCGAACGGCGAGTGGGCATTCACTTATAAGCTTGTCCGCTCGCTCACCCTGATGGCGGCGCGCGCAGCGGGGGTGCAGGCGATCGATACGCTTTTCGTCGACTTCCGCAATGAAGCAGGGTTGCTCGCCGCATCGCGAGTTGCGCGGGCGGAAGGATTTACCGGGCGGCTGGCCATTCACCCGGCTCAGGTCGCGCCGATCAACGAAGGCTTCATGCCCTCAGAAGATGAGATCGCTCATGCCCGGCGCGTCGTCGAAGCATTTTTAACGAGCCCCGGCGTGGGAACGGTCGGTATCGACGGCAAGATGATCGATCGGCCTCACCTGAAAGCCGCCGAAGCCCTTCTCGCTCAGACGCGTTCGAATATCGCGGCGATCCCCTGACCCCCGCCAATGCACATCGTTTCCAAACCGTAACGACTTTGCCGGCGGACCATTTCATGCGTCAGGTTCGCCAAAATTCGACCCCCCGTTGCACCGATCGGGTGCCCCAGCGAGATGCCCGATCCGTTGACGTTGAGGATGTCGTGGCGGCTGTCGTTGTCGCTCCAGCCCCAGCCTTTCAGGACGGCAAGGACTTGCGGCGCAAAGGCTTCGTTCAGTTCGACCAGATCGACGTCCGTCCAACTCAGGCCGCTGCGCGCAAACAGCCGCTCGACGGCGGGGACGGGGCCGATACCCATCCGCGACGGCTCGCAACCAGCGGCGGCCCAGCTGTGGAACCAGGCGATTGGCACAAGACCGAGTTCGGCAAGCTTGTCCTCTGCAACGACAAAGCAGGCTGCTGCGGCGTCATTCTGCTGGCTGGCATTGCCCGCCGTCACCACGCCGCCTTCAATGGGTTTCATCGCGCCCAGCGACTCGATCGAGGCATCGGCGCGGATGCCTTCGTCATGCGTGAACAACAAAGGATCGCCGCGCTTTTGCGTGACTGAGACCGAAACGATCTCTTCCTCGAAGCACCCCTTTGCCCAGGCAGCTGCCGCGCGCTGATGGCTGCGCACGGCATAGGCATCGCACTGCTCGCGCGTGATGCCATAGTCTTTGGCAAGGTTCTCGGCGGTTTCGATCATGCCGCTGATAACGCCGAAGCGCTCCACGGGCTGCGACATCACCCGGCCCCGCGTCAGTCGGTCGTGCAGCGTCAGTCCGCCCATTTTCGTGCCTGAGCGCATGTCGGTCGTATAATGCTCGACGTTCGACATGCTTTCGACGCCGCCGGCGATCACGACATCGGCAGCCCCGGTTTGCACCATCATGGCAGCGTCGATGATGGCTTGCAGACCCGAACCGCAGCGCCGGTCGAGCTGATAGCCCGGCACCGAAACCGGCAGCCCTGCCGCCAGCAGCGACCAGCGCGCGATGCACGGTGCTTCGCCGTTGCCATAGCCCTGAGCGAAAACGACATCGTCGATGCGCGAGGGATCGATGCCCGTTCGATCGACCAGCGCGCGGATGATCACGGCGCCGAGATCGCCCGCGCTCACCGAAGCCAAGCTACCGAGAAACTTGCCGACCGGCGTGCGGAGCGGCGAAACGATGGCGGCGCGGCGGAGCGTTATCGGGCAGATCCTTTGCGTTTCGACCGATTTTGAGGTCAGGCATGAGAGATGGTGCCGGCTGCAGGAATCGAACCCGCGACATCCAGTTTACAAAACTGGCGCTCTACCAACTGAGCTAAGCCGGCACGGTGCCGCCCATAGCGCTATGACACGCCAAACGTCCAGCCCTCGGTTCGCGCGACGTCGCTCAGGCCGTCGGGGTTCCATAAGGCCGGTTTGTGGGCGACTTTACGGAGCCATGCCGACGTGAGGATCGCGTCGGTGGCGTGATCGGTGTAGCGGGGCAGGGGGGTGTGCGGCGCGCTGCCGAGTGTCTTGAGCGCGAGGTCCAATGCGCCGCTGTCCCGTATTTTGCTGAGGCCTGCGCGAAGTCCCGCTTCGCGCGCAGCAAGGCTTGTGTAGATTTCGACGATGACTAAACCGCTGTCAGGCAGTGGGTCGAACGGCCAGACAGGAAGGGTCGCCCCAAGTCGATGAAGCAGGCGCATGCCGGTCAGGCTGGATTTGCCGACTTGCGCTGCGCCGACGAGATTAAAGCAGCTGTAAGGTGAGAGCCCGTGGGCACGCTGACGCTGTTCGACGACGCGAAGTCGCCCACGACCGATACCGAAGCGGTCCCCCGTCCGTCCGCCGTGGCGACGGAAATAGCGGCTGGCTTGCGGGTGATCGACAAAGCCGTTCGCCGCCAGGTGTGGATCACCGGTGCAGAACTGATTGACCATCGCCCAGAGCGCCCGCGCATCGCCGGGCGTTTCGGACCAACCCGGAAAATATGCGCCCGCGTCAGCAAAAGGGAACGCAGGGGACAAATCCATCCCGATAAGCGCTTCATCGGGAAGCTCGTAGAGGAGCCAAGACAGAACATCCTGCCGCGACCAGATATGACCGGGGCGGATGAGCGTGGGCGCATCATCACCATGCCCGCAAACTGCCATTGCAATTCCCGGCTGGCGCGCGCCGACCGCGCCCGACCAGTCGATCGCCACGAAATGGTCGAAATTACGCACGATCAGCGCGCAAACGATCCCAGTGTGCGATGCGTTCGGCGATTTTGGCTTCGAAGCCGCGATCGACGGGCTCGTAAAACGTTGCGGGTGTCATGTCGTCGGGCCAATAGTTCGCGCCGGAAAAGCCTTCCTCGGTGTCATGGTCATAGGCATAGCCTTTCCCATAGCCCAAATCCTTCATCATCCGCGTCGGCGCGTTGACGATGTTCATGGGTGGCATCAACGATCCCGTGTCGCGTGCAGTCGCCCACGCCGACTTCTGTGCCTTGTATGCTGCGTTGGATTTCGGGGCGGTCGCCAGATAAAGGCAGGCCTGAACGATCGCAAGTTCGCCTTCGGGGCTGCCGAGAAAATCATAGGCATCTTTGGCAGCGAGGCACTGGACGAGCGCCTGCGGATCAGCGAGGCCGACGTCTTCGCTGGCGAAACGGACGAGGCGGCGCAGGACGTAAAGCGGTTCTTCACCGGCAACCAACATGCGCGCCATCCAGTAGAGCGCGGCTTGCGGATCGGACCCGCGCAGCGACTTATGAAGCGCTGAAATCAGATTGTAATGCCCTTCGCGATCCTTGTCATAGACCGGCATGCGACGATGGAGCAGCGTGGCCAGAGCCGCGGGGTCGAGGAGTTCGGCGATGGCAATCGAGAACAGCGTCTCGGCCTGATTGAGCAGGAAACGTCCGTCGCCGTCGGCGCTTGCGACAAGTGCGGTGCGGGCGTAGGCCGTGAGCGGCAGGGGGCGTCCTTCGGCGGCTTCGGCACGAGTCAGGAGCTCGCCTAATGCCGATGCATCGAGACGATGGAGCACGAGCACTTGCGCGCGGCTGAGCAGTGCGGCGTTCAGTTCGAAGCTCGGATTTTCCGTCGTGGCACCGACAAGCGTGATCGTGCCGTCCTCGACGAACGGCAAAAAGCCGTCCTGCTGTGCACGATTGAACCGGTGGATTTCGTCCACGAATAACAATGTCCGCTGTCCAAGCGTGCCAGCGTCGCGCGCAGCGGCAAAAACGCGCTTTAGATCGGCGACGCCTGAAAAGACGGCACTGATGCTTTCGAAGCGCAGGCCCACAGCGTCGGCAAGCAATCGCGCGATCGTAGTCTTGCCCGTACCTGGCGGGCCCCAGAGGATCATGGAGGACAGCTTGCCTGCACCGACCATGCGGGCGATTGCACCGTCTGGACCAGTCAAATGGTCCTGACCGACGACATCGGTAAGGGCAGCTGGCCGCAGGCGGTCTGCGAGCGGTGCCAACGGCGCGGCGGCAGCAAACAGATTTGTCATCGGCCTATGCGCTTCGACGTTCGCGTGCCGCATGTCTTGCAATTACGCGCAAATAGGTCTCCGCCAGCGTCAGATTGACGGCATCCCAAGTATAGGCTGCTGCTGCCGTCTCGCCCGCCATACCCGCCGCCCGGGCAGCCGCGGGGTTGCACGCGTAATGCTCGATTGCGTCCGCATAGCCCGCGATGTCTCGTGGTTCGATCAGGTGGCCGGTGACATCATCGACAACCAGACTGCGTGTTCCCGTTGCGTTAGCGCCGACGACCGGCAACGCGCAGGCCATGGCTTCGGACGTCACATTGCCGAAGGTTTCGGTCACACTTGGCTGCAGCAACAAATCGGCCGACGCAACCGCGCGGCCAAGATCGGTACCATTCTGGTGTCCAGCGAAAATGGCATCGGGAAGCTGTGTAGCGAACGTGTCGCGTGCTGGCCCTTCGCCAAGGACAAGCACCTTGTGCGCGAGGCCACGTTTTTTGAGTTCCGCGATCGTCTCGGCAAAAACATCGATCCCCTTTTCGAGGACGAGGCGACCGAAGAACAATATCGTGAAATCATCATCGGCAATTCCGAGCGAGCGCCGCCAGTCGAGGCTGCGCCGTTCCGGGTTGAAGACGTTGCGGTCAATGCCGCGACCCCAGATGCCAATGTCAGCATTCATCCGTTCTTCGCGCAGGACGTCGGCCATCGACGGCGACGGCGCGACGATCGCATCGCATTTGCGGTAAAAACGCCGCTGAAGCGCGGTCACGCCGCCTTCGAGGAAGCCCAGCCGATAATAATGAAAATAGGTTTCGAAGCGCGTGTGCACCGACGCGATCACTGGCAGGTTCCGCGATTTGGCATAGCGGACCGCGCTGTGGCCGAGGATTTCCGGCGACGATACATGGACGATGTTCGGCCTGAACTTGTCGATGTCGGCGCGCGCCGAATCCAACCCTAGCGGGACGCGATATTCGGACCGGAACGGCACCGCGACGGAGCGGACGCCGACGAGATCGCCCGTCGGTGGAAATGCCGGATGCTCCACAACCGGCGCATAGATGCGCACGGCGGCGCCCTTGTCGAGCAGCCAGCCGACAAGATTGTTGAGCGCACGGTTCGCCCCGTCGCGAACATAATTATAATTGCCGCTGGTCAGCGCAATGCGGAGATCGGCAATCTGCATGGATAACGCCGTTACAGGGAGCCCGCGCAAATTGCCAACTGCGCCCGAAGCGCTAGACCATAGCGCGGGTGGAGCGAAGTGAGCCAATGATATTTGAACGGATCAACCCGATGACCGGTGCTGTCGCGTCAACGGCAAAAGCAATGAAGGCCGGCGATATGGCGCTGATCGCCGAGCGCGCTGCGGCTGCATTTCCTGTCTGGGCGGCCATGGGGCCGAACGCCCGTCGCGCTATCCTGACAAGAGCGGCCGAAGCGCTTGAAGCGAAAGCCGATGCCTTCGTCGAAGCGATGATATCCGAAATCGGTGCGACGCGGGGCTGGGCGATGTTCAACCTAAACCTTGCAGCGAGCGTCGTTCGCGAAGCTGCCGCGATGACCACACAGATCAGCGGCGAGGTCATTCCGTCCGACAAGCCGGGATGTCTTGCGATTACATTGCGCGAGCCTGTTGGCGTGATTCTCGGCATTGCACCGTGGAATGCGCCAATTATCCTTGGCGTACGCTCGATTGCTGTGCCGCTGGCGTGCGGGAACAGTGTCATTCTGAAAGCGTCGGAAACCTGCCCGCGCACGCACGAACTGATCATCGAGGCGTTTGCCGAAGCAGGCTTTCCCGAGGGCACAGTGAACATCGTGACCAACGCGCCGGGCGATGCCAATGACGTGGTCGGTGCATTGATCGATCACCCGGCGGTAAGGCGCGTCAACTTCACCGGGTCGACCGCAGTCGGCCGCATCATCGCCAAGCGCGCGGCCGAACATCTAAAACCGTGCCTGCTCGAACTGGGCGGCAAGGCGCCGTTGATCGTGCTCGAAGACGCGGACCTCGACGAAGCCGTCAAAGCCGCTGCGTTCGGTGCATTCATGAACCAGGGGCAGATTTGCATGTCGACCGAACGGATCATCGTCGTCGATAGCGTTGCCGATGCGTTCGCGGCGAAATTTGCGGCCAAGGCAAAAACCCTGACCGCAGGCGATCCGCTCACAGGCGCGATGCCACTGGGAGCGCTGGTCAGTGCGCAGGCTGCGGTACGGGTGATCGACCTGATCGATGATGCTGTGCGCAAGGGCGCGCAGGTGCTGGCTGGCGGCAAGGCGGACGGCCTTCTGATGCCGGCAACCGTCGTCGACGGTGTGAATGACGCGATGGCGCTGTATCATGACGAAAGCTTCGGCCCGGTCGTGGCCATCATCCGCGCAGCGGACGAAGCCGACGCGATCCGGCTGGCCAATGACAGCGACTATGGTTTGTCGGCAGCGGTATTCACCCGCGATACCGCGCGTGGTTTGCGCGTTGCTCGGCAGATCCGGTCCGGCATTTGTCACATCAATGGACCGACGGTGCACGACGAAGCGCAGATGCCGTTCGGCGGTGTCGGCGCGTCGGGCTATGGCCGCTTTGGCGGCAAGGCTGGGATCGACAGTTTTACCGAGCTGCGCTGGATCACCATCGAGACACAGCCAGGGCAATTCCCGATCTGATCAGGCGAATTCCTCGGTATCGATCGCAGCCTGCATCCCCGGGGTATAGCGCGGGCCGCTGACGGTCTTCTCGTTGATCAGGGCATCGATCTGCGCGATCGTTTCAGCGTCGGGCACCCAGTCCCAGCGCGCGATATTTTCCTCGACATGCGCAATGTTCTGGCTGCCGGGTATCGAAACGATGTGATTGCCCTTGGCGTGGACCCAGCCGAGGGCAAGTTGCGACCGTGTTACCCCGATACTGCCGGCAATTGCGCTGAAATCCGCCACCAGCCTCATGTTGACGCTGAAATTGGGCTCCTGAAAACGTGGCCACGCGCCGCGCAGATCATCCTTGTGCCACGGCTGCCCCGCACGAAACCCGCCCGTCAAAAATCCGCGCCCGACCGGCGAAAAAGCAACAAATGTCACCCCCAGTTCCTTGCAGGCATCAAGTACGGCTATTTCGGGATTGCGCGTCATCGGCGAGTATTCAGTCTGCATCGCGGCGCAGGGATGGACGGCATGCGCGCGGCGCAGCGTCTCGGCCGACATTTCGGAAAGGCCATAACTGCCGATCTTGCCCTCTTTGACGAGCTCGGCAAGCGCACCGACGGAATCCTCGATCGGCGTATCAAAATCGCGGCGATGGAGATAATACAAATCGATATGGTCGGTCTGCAGCAGCTTCAGGCTGGTTTCGCAGGCGGCCTTGATCGCTTCGGGCCGGCAATCGATCCGGCGCGCTTTGCCGTCGACGAATATGCCGGTTTTAGACGCGAGAAAAAATTCGTTGCGCCGCCCTTTCAGCGCTTCGCCGATTAGAGCCTCCGAGTGCCCATCGCCATAAATCCGCGCTGTGTCGAGATGATCATAGCCCTTATCGAGCGCACGATTGAGCAATTGTTGCGCATAGTCGTCAGGCACGGGAGGACCATAGGCCCAGCAGATGTTCATGCAGCCAAGGCCGACGGGATTGACGGAACGTCCGTTTATTGTTCGTTTCACGATTGCAGTCCCACATCGTTTGTAGCGGAGCCGGTCTGCGCCGTCACCGATACGACCGTATAATCAAGTTCGGAGTTTCGGCCATGCCGCGCATGCCAAAACGCATAAAGGCGAATTGACCGGCGAAAATGAACGTCGCATTGTCGCGCGCGATGCCGAGCAAACAACTTGCCCCTGATAAAACCGGCTTTGGGGCAACGACGGCACCATTAGGCATCGGTATTACCGGCCATCGGCTCGAACGGCTGGAGCCGTTCGATTTGGGCGCGCTCCAACGCGCATTGCGCGACGTGATGGTGACGATCTCCGGCGACGGATTAACGCGCCAGATGCGCCTGGTTACCAGCCTCGCCGATGGCGCCGACACGATTGCTGCGCGGGAGGCCGTAGCAATGGGGTGGGCGCTTGATGCAATTTTGCCGTTCCCGCGAGCCGACTATCTATCGGATTTTATCGAGACGGATGCCCGGATGGAGCATGAGGCACTGTTGCGTTCGGCGCATGCTGTTTTCGAGCTCGACGAAGACCGGACGATCGATGGTGGCAGCGCCATTGCTTATGAACGCGCGGGGCGCGTGGTGCTTGCGCAAAGCGATATCCTGATCGCCGTTTGGGACGGTCATCCGGCGCGCGGGCGCGGCGGTGCGGCGCAGATCGTTGCTGAAGCTGTCCTCGCGGGCATTCCCGTCGTGGTGATCGACCCGGCACAGCCGGATGCGCCGCGCCTGCTTTGGGATGGCCCGGAAGAACATGATGTCGGGCAGCAAACCGTCGAAACGGTGCCGACGGGCGATTTGAGTGCGCTGCCTACGCTTGTTCGCACGCTGCTTGATCTGCCTGACGATGTCGCCGAACGCAAGATGCTCGCAGACTTTCAGGCACCTGTCGCGGCACGACGAAATTGGGCACTGGCCTATCCCTTGCTGCTGGGGATCATGGGGGTGCGCCGATTGCGCTGGAGCGATTGTAACGCGGCGGTGGCGACGCCTGCCACTCTCGGCTCGGTTAGCGACATCGGCTTTGGCGTAAAGCTGGACACTATCCTGAACCCGCGTTTCGCTCGCGCAGACGGCCTCGCCACGCACGTCGCGCAGATGTTTCGCAGTGGCTATGTCACAAACTTCAGTTTTGCTGCGCTTGCCGTGATTCTGTCGCTCTTTGGTCTTGCGCTGCCTAGTGCGTTCAAGCCCGTATTGATCGTCCTTGAATTTATGCTGATTGCGACAATCCTGATCGTGACACGGGCGGGCAATCGGGCGGGGTGGCATCGTCGCTGGCTCGACAATCGCCATCTGGCCGAGCGGCTGCGATGCTTGTCCGTCGCCGCGCAACTCGGCGAACTTGAGCTCCGCACGGGTGCCGACATGCGCCCCGGCTGGGTCGATTGGTACACCCGTGCGACGGCGCGTGCGATCGGCCTTCCGTCGGCCCGCGTCGATCCTGCGTATCTAGCAAGCGTGCGCGATCGCTTGACCACGCTTGTCGATGATCAGATCGCCTATCTGCATGCTGATGCCTCGAGGATGCACCGTCTCGATCACAGGCTGCACAATCTCGGCACAATTTTATTCGCACTGACGGCGCTCGTCTGCATTTGCCTTCTTGCATTCAAAATGGCCGACGAGATTGTCGGGCTCGCCGCGCTCGACACTGTGGCTGCTCCTTTTCTGACGGCAGCGACGATTGCCAGTGCGGCATTTCCCGCGATGGGCGCGGCTATATACGGCATCAGGATGCAGGGCGATTTCGCCGGTATTGCCGAACGGAGCGAGGGGCTCGCGCATAATCTTACCACGTTGCGCGCGGTGATCGATGCCGATGGGGTGAGCTTCGACACCCTGAGACGGCGCGTGGCGCGTGCAACCGATTTGATGACGCGCGACCTCGCCAGCTGGCTGCAAGCTTATCACGCGCGGCCGTTAACGTTGCCGGGATGATCAGACCGCGATCAGCGCTTTGAACCGGACGTCGCTTTTTAACGGCGTGAGCAAGGGATCAACCGCTGCCTGCAGCAGCCCGGAATCGCCAATGACCTTTGCTTTGCGCAGTGTTTCGATCGCGCCATCCGCATTGCCCCATTGCGCGAGGATTTGTGCCTGCTGGTAAAGCGCACTGTCACCCAACTCGGCTTTCAGTTGCGCCATGGCGGCACTGGCTGCCGCACTTTCGTTCAGTTTGCGCGCCGCGATGGCGAGGCCCGGGAGCCTTAGCAAAGCAGCGGGTTCTGCGTGAAACGCCTCCTGCGCCTCGACAAATCGGCCCAGCATCAGCTTGCAATTCCCGATGTTCCCGTTCGCATTTCGCAGCTTCGGATTGAGCGTCAGCGCCTGCCGCGAAAGAGGGATTGCGGCCTCGAAATCACGAGCAAAATATTGCACGAGGCCCGCCGCGCGAAAGGTAAGCGGGTTCAGACGATCAAGGTCCATCGCGCGTGCTGCTGCATCGATTGCTTGCTGCTTCCTGCCTGCCCGAGCGGAAAAAACAGCATAGAGTATCTGGATATCGGCGTCGCCTTTGCCGAGCGTTGCTGCGCGCTCGAACGGAACGGATGCACTTTTTACATCGAGCTTTGCTGACGAATAAGCCTGACCGAGCGCCAATTGTGCCGCTGCCAGATCGGGAGCAAGCGCTACCGCGCGTTTCGCGTTGTCGAGACCATCGTCATACAGTCGGCGCAGATCGGATGCCTGTGCGTACTGATTGGCAATTGCCAGGATCGAGCGCGACCGCGCTGCATGAGCCGCCGCGTATTTGGGGTCGGCCGCGATCGCTGCCTCGAACTGCGCAAGCGCAGCGCGATCCGCGTCTTCGCCGCCATCCGAATTGAACAGCGCGCGCCCACGCAAAAAAGGATCATAGGCCAGCACATTGGTCGTGCCGCCAACCGCAGCCGCAGAACTGCTGACCCGCACGGCAAGCGCTTCAGCGACGATAGCGGCAATTTCGCTTTGCACGGCGAACACGTCGGTCAACTGCCGGTCAAAACTTTGCGACCATTTGCTGAATCCACTTTTGGTATCGCTGAGTTGGGCGGCAATTCGCACCACCTCTCCGGCGCGGCGGACGCTGCCTTCGAGGAGATAGGCGACCCCAAGTTTGGCGCCGATGACTTTTGCATCGGCCACGCGATCGCGAAATGTGTTGGCCGATGTCGGTGCGGCAACTTTCAGCGCTGGATTGCGCGAGAGCGCCGAGCGGATTTCTTCGGATAGTCCGTCCGAGAAATAGACCTGTTCTTTTTCAGCGCTCATGTTTGCGAACGGTAGAACAGCGATACTGTTTGCAGATCGCCCGCCGCCGAAAGGATTAATGGCCACCAAACCGCCAGCGACGATAGCAACGGTGCCTCCGCTTGCAATCAATACGCTGCGTCGGGAAAACCCTGTCGGCGCGGCATTCGACGCGTTCGGTTTGACAGCACCGAGGCTGCTAGCACCGAGGCTGCTGATCCCCGCGATAACTTTGACAATTTCCGGTGCGTCTGCGCGCCCGCGCCATTTCGACAGGTCGATGATGTGATATTGGCGAAAGCCCAGCGGCGCTTCGGCGCCATCCAGCGATACCGGCACGATTCGTTTGCGGTCGCGAGCGTGCGCTGCTTCATCGCGTACCCAGTCCGAACCGACCGACGCGGCCGACCACACGACGATCACGGCATCGGCAGCGGCGAGCTTTGCTTCGATCATTTCGGCAAAGCCCGATCCACCTTCGATCAGGGCGTCCCACCAGACATCATACCCTTGCGCAGAAAGCGCGTCGGCGAGCGGCTTGACACGCGGACGATCGGCACGCGCATAACTGATGAAAATCATCGGATGTGCCGTAAGTCCAGTGTCTGCCTCGTCAATCATCGGCCCGGCCCCAATCCGACAGACCTTGACTGTAGCGGATCGTCAAGCGCAACGGAATGCCTGACGGAAATGAATGACCTGGGTGGGCACGAGCAAATGAATTATCAACCAGACGCTCGGTAAGGCGCAGGTCCCGAAACGCTATCTTGACGCCACTGCATCTATCCCGCCACCCTCGTACGCACACGTAAGGGACGCTTTTTACACCCATGCAACTTGTCATTGTCGAATCGCCGGCCAAGGCCAAAACCATCGAAGGGTATCTGGGCAAGGATTTCCGCGTCCTCGCATCCTATGGCCATGTCCGCGATCTGCCGCCCAAGGATGGTTCGGTGAACCCTGATGAAGGGTTTGCGATGGAATGGGAAAATTACGCCGACAAAGCCAAGCAGCTGAAGGCGATCACCGATCTTGCCAAAACCGCCGACCGCCTGATCCTGGCGACTGACCCCGACCGCGAAGGCGAAGCGATTTCGTGGCATGTCCGTGAAGTGCTGGCGAAAAAGAAAGCGCTGCCGAAAGAAGTCGAGCGCGTCACTTTCAATGCTATCACGAAAACAGCGGTGCTCGAAGCCATGGCCGCGCCGCGGGCACTCGATGACGACCTGATCGATGCCTATCGCGCGCGCCGGGCGCTCGATTATCTCGTCGGTTTCACACTGTCTCCCGTGTTGTGGCGCAAGCTGCCGGGAGCCAAGTCAGCTGGGCGGGTACAGTCGGTGACGCTGCGCATGATTGTCGATCGTGAGCGCGAGATCGAGGCGTTCAGGCCCCAAGAATATTGGTCGGTCGCGGCCGATCTGGAGCATGACGGAACGGCATTCGTCGGGCGGCTTGTGCGCTGGAAGGGCGACAAGATCGACCGGCTGACGATCGGCAGCGAAGGCGATGCGACGGCGGCAAAAGCCGCGGTTGAAAGCGGGCATTTCACCGTTCAGGACGTCGAGACCAAGCCACTGACGCGCAACCCGCCGCCGCCGTTCACGACGTCGACGCTGCAGCAGGAAGCCGCGCGCAAGCTCGGGTTTTCGGCAAGCCATACGATGCGCCTTGCGCAGGGTCTCTACGAAGACGGCGCGATAACCTATATGCGGACCGATGGCGTGCAGATGGATGGCAGCGCGATTTCAGCTGCGCGCGCGGCCATCGCCAAGCGCTACGACGCATCTTATGTGCCCGATAAACCACGGCAATATACGGCCAAGGCCAAGAACGCGCAGGAAGCGCACGAAGCAATCCGCCCGACCGATTTCACGAAGGATCGCGCAGGCTCCGGGGATCATGCGCGGCTCTACGAACTGATCTTCAAACGCGCGACGGCAAGCCAGATGGCATCGGCGCGGCTCGAGCGGACCAGCATCGAAATGGTCGATGGCACGGGACAGACTGCCTTGCGGGCAACGGGGCAGGTCGTCCTGTTTCCCGGCTACCTCGCACTTTATGAAGAAGGTCGCGACGACAGCGATGATGAGGACGCCCGGCGTTTGCCGCGTCTATCGACCGGCGATGCGCCCGCGAAAAAAGCAGTCAACGCCGAACAGCATTTCACGCAACCGCCGCCGCGCTACTCCGAAGCCAGCCTTGTCAAGCGAATGGAAGAACTCGGCATCGGGCGACCATCGACTTATGCGTCGATCCTCCAGACGTTGAAGGACCGCAGCTACGTCGAGACCGACAAGAACCGCTTTTCGCCGAGCGAGAGCGGGCGCTTGGTGACTGCGTTTCTCGAGCGCTATTTCGAACGCTATGTCAGTTACGACTACACCGCTGGGCTCGAAGAAAGCCTCGACGACGTATCGGGCGGGCGCGCAGGGTGGCAGTCTGTGCTCGAAGCGTTCTGGCGCGATTTCAAGCCGAAAACGGCCGAAGTCATGGAAGCCAAGCCGTCCGAAGTGACCGCCGAACTCGACCTGTTTCTGTCACCATTCCTGTTTCCCGAAAAGGAAGACGGCAGCGATCCGCGTGTCTGCCCGAAATGCGGCAACGGGCGCCTGGCGTTACGCGGTGGCAAGTTTGGAGCATTTGTGGCTTGCTCAAACTATCCCGAATGCAAATTTACGCGCCAGTTCGGGCAAGGGGGTGAGGCGGAGGTTTCCACGGGGCCGGAAATGCTCGGGCTTCATCCCGAGACCGGCGTAGAGATCACGCGTAAATCGGGTCGCTTTGGCCCTTATGTCGAAATGCCGCGCGGCGAAGGCGAAAAGCCCAAGATGGCCTCGATCCCGAAAGACATTCCCGGCGCGCTGGATCTTGACTGGGCGGTAAAGCTCTTGTCGTTACCGCGTACGGTCGGCGTCCATCCCGAAAGCGGCAACGCGATCACCGCCGCAATCGGACGCTACGGTCCCTATCTGGCGCATGACGGCAAATATGCACGGCTGACGTCGACCGAGGAAGTGTTCGAAACCGGCATGAATGCCGCCGTGGTCAAACTGGCAGAAGCGGCGGCCAATGGCGGGCGCCCGGCGCGGGGGGCGAAGGCACCGCTGAAAATACTAGGCAATCATCCGCGCACCGAAGCCGAGATCAAGCTGATGGCGGGGCAATATGGCCCTTATGTCACTGATGGCACCACCAATGCGACCGTGCCCAAGTCGATCGAGCCCGATGCCCTGACGCTTGAGGAAGCCGCACAGCTGATCGATGCGCGCGCCGCGGCAGCGCCGGCAAAGAAAGGGCGCAAGGCTCCGGCCAAGAAAAAGGCAGCGCCGAAAAAGAAACCAGTGACAAAGAAAAAGGCCTGATCAGCGAACCACTGAACAGGTCCGGCAACCGGGATCTTTGGGCATCCGGATCGACCGCATCGAGGGCGCAAGCCCGTCGATGATGCAGAGCTTGCCGCGTTGACTGTCGCCGAACGGAAAGATGCAGCGGATTGCTTCCAGTGCGGCGTAGCTGCCCATCACACCGGTCATCGCGCCGAGCACGCCGACGTCGGCACAACTGTCACAATCGTCGCTGTCATGCGCATCGCCGACATAGCAGCGGTAGCAGGGCTGGTCGGCTTCCCACCCGCGCCACGTCGCCAACTGTCCGTGAAACTGGCCGATTGCCGCGGATACGAGCGGGATGCGCAAGGCATGGGCTGTGTCGGCGACAGTAAGCCTTGTTGCGAAATTGTCCGAGCCATCGACGATGACGTCTGCACCAGTAAGGGAGGCCGTGGCGTTGTCGGCGTTGATGCGTTGCGCGACTACCGTTACGGCGACGTCGGGATTGATTGCCGTGACACGATCACCGGCACGAGCGGCCTTGCTCACATCAACGTCGGCGCTGTCGAAAATGACCTGGCGTTGCAGGTTCGAGAGGCTGACAACATCGTCGTCGACGATAACCAGCCGTCCGACGCCGGCTGCCGCAAGATATTGCAGCACAGGCGTCCCGATCCCTCCTGCACCGATGACGGCGACAGTTGCCGCGCGGATCGCGGCCTGCCCCGCCCCGCCGATTTCGCGCAGGACGAGGTGACGGGCGTAGCGGTCTAGCTGTTCGTCGGACAGTGGTGTCATGATCCCGTCGAGCCGAAACCGCCGCTGCCGCGCGCCGTCTGGTCGAGGCTGGACACTTCCAGCAGTGTGGCGCGCTGGACAGGGGCGGGGACAAGCTGGGCAATCCGGTCGCCGCGCTTGATCTCGAACGGCTCGCTGCCGAGATTGGCGAGGATGACTTTGACCTCGCCGCGATAATCGCTGTCGATCGTGCCGGGTGTGTTCAGGCAGGTAATACCATACTTGAGCGCGAGGCCCGAACGCGGGCGGACCTGCACCTCGTAGCCTTCGGGGATGGCTATTGCGAAGCCGGTCGCAACGGCATGGCGCTCGCCGGGCGCAAGCATCAAGTCTTCGGCCGCGACAACATCCATCCCCGCCGCGCCGGTGGTGGCATAAGCGGGGAGGGGGAGATCGGTGCCGTGGGGGAGGCGGAGGAGGGGGATGGTGATGCTGGGCATGATAACGCGCTAGCAAAGCAAATGCGCAGGGTCACGCAATGACTTGTTTCTTGGGCGGCGACCAACTCTGCCGCGGACCCGCCGGGGGGGGGCGATCCAAAAGTTAGTCGAAAGTTAGTCCAAGGAACGACAAAAAGCAGGGCTGTTTTAAGCTACGGGTATTCGGATACCCGGCGTTAGATGTGCATATCGTGGGCTGCAAATGGGTATGCTTTTTCGAAAGCATCGCCGTCCGGTTTGTTGGGGTGAGCTGACTGTCGGCTTTTATGTTCCGATAGGACCCAAGCAGACACTAATCCGATGGATGTAAGTCAAACGAGTTGGTACCCGACTCAGACGGGTATTTGCACGCAATTCCACGCCCGATTAAGGTTGGAATCCGTCGCACGACAGCGCGATAAAGCGTAAGATATGTCGCAGCGAAAATTGTGAAAAAAGAGACCAAATTGCAGGTATCGAAGCGCCATCATTACACTCCGCGTTACTATCTAAAGCGCTTTGAGAACGACGCGGGCGCGGTTTGGCGGTTCGACAAAGACACAAGTGAGATAGTGTCCGGGAACAATGAACGCTTTGGATTCAAGAAGCACTGGAACACGTTGCGAAAGCCGCCCTCCGGTTATGATGTGGACTGGGCGGAGAAGCAGATAGCTCGCATCGACGGATACGCGTCGGGCATAATCAAGGAGATCGTCGCGGGTCGGTTCCCGAGAGACATACGTCCCCTAGCCCTCGCGCTTTCGTTCATGATCCACAATCAGCCACGCCTGATGCAAGAGATGAAGACACAGCATCCGGATCAGGTGAGCCTCTGGAGCGATGATCATTGGCTAATCGTTATGTTAAAAACATCATTGGACAACTGGCAAGATTACGTTCCACTCTACTACGCGATTAACGTGATTGAGGAGGGCAGCGATCAGAGGTTCATGACTTCCGGAAATCCTCTGATTGACTTTGAGAACAAGCCGACGATGCTGCTACCGTTGTCCAGCCAACACTGCCTGTTCCTATCTCACGATCCAGTACATCACGGTTGGTCGCCGAGATCTATAGTGTGCTCAGAAGAGATGGTGTCCGGAATCAACGGAAGAATTCGCGAGAACGCTTGGCAGTATATTTATTCCTGTCGACCCGACTTTTCTGACTAAACGAAAGGCAGGTTTTAAGGAGCGATCTTGAGCCGTCGCGCTTCAGCAATCTTGTCGACTGCCGTTACGCGTGTCCCGACAGGCACACGAGAATTCGCCCTGCCAATCGTG
>JAYTAP010000024.1:0-11630 GCA_043737475.1 Sphingomonas sp. | reverse complement strand
CTTCAGTTTGGGCATTTTCGTCCTTTCGAATGACGTCCCTGAAGTCGCCTTGGCAGCCCTTTCAGCCAGGCGATTCGTAGCGGGTCGTGCTTTGAAGTCGCGGCCAGTAGCGAAGCCTAAGCAAATTTGCAATGGTCGGTCGGATGTTCGAACGCATCCGAAAGTGGGCGAAAGCCTTAAAGCGCGATGTCGCGGCGCTGGCTCTTGCTGTGCGCGACCCGCGAACGCCGCTGGCGGCGCGAATCGTTGCAGCGGTGGTCGTCGCTTATGCGCTGTCACCAATCGATCTGATCCCCGATTTCGTGCCCGTGCTGGGCTATCTGGATGATCTTATCCTCGTGCCGCTCGGTCTTGCACTGGTGCTCAAGCTGATCCCCCCGGCTCTCATTGCGGAATTTCGGGCAGTCGCTGGGCAGCGGCCTGTTTCTCGCCTCGGATGGATCGGTCTGGCGATCGTGCTCGCGGCGTGGACCGGACTCGCGGCAATGCTCTGGCGTTACTGGTAAATCAGGCGGACAGTGCCAACGCGTCGAGCACATCCTCGAGCCTTGCGGGGTCGCCCAAAGCGATCACATCGCCTGCGCTGTCGGCGTTCAACGGGTCGCCCGACCAATCACACATCGTGCCGCCCGCGCCTTCGACGATGGGAATCAGTGCGGCGAAATCGTGCAGCTTTAGTCCCGCTTCGACGACGAGATCGACATGGCCAGAAGCGACCAGACCGTAATTGTAGCAATCGCCGCCATAAATGAGGCGACGCCGCGCGACTTTGCTGGCGAGCGCCAAGAACGACACGGCCTGATCATCGCCGAACAGATGAGGCGATGTCGTCGCGAGCAACGCCTGGTCGAGCGTGGCGCATCGGCGTGTTGTTGCAGGCTTGCCGTTGAATGTTGTCGGCTTCCCCGTGATGCCGAACCAGCGTTCGCGGGAAATCGGCTGGTCGATCACGCCCAAGACCGGCCAACCATCGACCATCAGGCTGACGAGTGTCCCGAAAATCGGCCGCCCCGCAATAAAGCTGGTCGTGCCGTCGATCGGATCGAGCACCCAAATGCGGCCCGTTGTCCCTGGTTTTTCACCATATTCCTCGCCGATGATGCCATCGCGGGGATATTCGGCTTCGATGATCCGGCGCATCGCGGCTTCGGCCGCGCGGTCGGCTTCGGTGACCGGCGACGCATCGGCTTTGTCGTCGAGCGTGAACGCCGCGCGAAAGAACGGCCGGATTGCAGCGGCCGCCGCATCAGCAAGCGCTTCTGCCAAGGCAACATCGCTCATGTGTACCAAGGGCTATCGATCCAATATGGCATGAGCGCGGACTGGAAATGTTCCCATGCCTTTTACCCGAGGCGGCGCGGCGTGGAACTGGAAACCATCGTCGGGTAGCTGCGCAAGGCCGGTCATATGCTCGACGATCGGAATGCCTGCCCCAAGCAGGATAGTGTGCACCGGCCGCAAGTTGACGGCGGTGTCGTCGATATTGTGCGAATCGATCCCGACCAGCGCGGCCCCTGCATCGCGCAACAACTCTGCGGCAATGGCAGTCAAATAAGGATGCCCCTCGAAATACGCATCGGTTCGCCAGTGCCGGTCCCATCCGGTATGGATCAGGACCGCCTTGCCGCGAACGTCGATGCCCGCAAACCTGTCAATGTCGACGGCAACACTCGCGGTTGCGCGCACAACGCGCCCGGGTAGCGCCGTGACGCGCTCGAGCGGCAATGCCGCAAGATCGTCGCCATCGGCATATCGGTGAAACGGCGTGTCGAGATAAGTGCCGGTATTCGAGACCATGTCGATGCGCCCGATCTGGAATTCGGTGCCCGGCGCATAATTGGCACGTGAATCCGCGCGCGATAGGTAATCGCAGATAATCGGCGCGGGCAGCCCTTTATACGTGATCATGCCATCTTCGATGACATGGTTCAGTTCGATCAGGCGCGTGCGCTCGGCCATCAGTCGAACAGCGACGATACGCTGCTTTCGTCAGCGATGCGCTTGATCGCTTCACCGAGCAGCGGCGCGATCGTCAGCGGGCGTATTTTCTTTGTGTCGCCCATTCCGTCCGGCAGCTGGATCGAATCGGTGATCACCAGTTCGGTCAGCGCCGACCCTTCGACGCGCGCGACGGCACCGCCCGACAAGACCCCGTGCGTGACATAGGCAACGACGCCAGCCGCCCCCGCTTCGTGAAGGGCGGCGGCGGCATTGCATAGCGTTCCCGCCGAATCGACGATATCGTCGATCAGGACGCAGAAGCGCCCCTCGACATCGCCGATGATGTTCATGACTTCGCTTTCGCCCGCTTTTTCACGCCGTTTATCAACGATGGCCAAAGGCGCATTGTTGAGCCGCTTGGCCAGCGCCCGCGCCCGCACCACCCCGCCGACGTCGGGCGATACGACCGTGATGTTGTCGCTCGGGAAGCGCGCTTGAATATCAGCAGACATCACCGGCGCCCCGAACAAATTGTCGGTCGGGATATCGAAAAACCCCTGAATCTGCCCTGCATGCAGATCGATCGACAGGACCCGGTGTGCACCTGCGACGGTAATCATGTTGGCCACCAGCTTTGCCGATATCGGCGTCCGGGGCCCGGGCTTGCGGTCCTGCCGGGCATAGCCGAAATAGGGAATGACAGCGGTGATCCGCTTGGCCGACGCGCGCTTCAATGCATCGATACAGATCAGCAGTTCCATCAGATTGTCGTTCGCCGGAAACCCCGTCGATTGCAGGACGAACACGTCCTCGCCGCGCACATTCTCGTGGATTTCGACGAAAACTTCCTCGTCGGCAAAGCGCCGCACACTTGCTTTGGTCAGCGGTATCTCGAGATAATCGGCAACTGCTTGCGCCAGCGGCATGTTCGAATTGCCCGTCAGTAATTTCATCGCGGGTGATGCCCCTTCATGCGCGCGTCTTGGCCGTTCCCTAGTCCCGCGTGCCGCGCTAGGGAAGCGCAATGACGGACCATTTGAAGATCGCCTTTGCACAGATGCCCCAGCACGTGGGCGATTTGCGCGCCAATGCCGACGCGATGCTGAGCAAACGCGCCGAAGCTCGCGACGTCGACCTGATCGTGTTCCCCGAGATGCAATTGATCGGCTATCCGGCCGAAGACATGATCGCAAAACCGGCCCTTTCGGCGCAGGCAAGTGTTGAATTGCACCGGCTGGCGCGCGCAACAGCCGACGGCGGCCCCGCTATGATCGTCGGCACGCTGATCCGCCAAGGCGCTGTCCTCTATAATTCAGTTGTGCTGCTCGACGGCGGCAGTGTCGCTGCTGTCCGGCACAAGCATGAACTGCCGAACTACGGGACGTTCGATGAAAAGCGGCACTTCACCTCCGGTCCGCCCGCCGACCCCGTCGATTTCAGGGGCGTCAAGATCGGGATCCCGATCTGCGAGGACAGCTGGTTTCCGACCGTATGTGCGCATCTGAAAGCAAAGGGCGCCGAACTGCTCATTGCGCCGCACGGCAGCCCGTTCGAAATCGACAAGGACGATTTCCGTGCAGCGCAGGTGTTCGGCGCACGCATTCGCGAAAACGGGCTTCCGATGGTTTTCCTCAACCGCACCGGCGGGCAGGACGAGCTGGTCTTCGACGGTGCATCATTCATCATGAACGGCGACGGCACGCTGGCGCACCAGTTCCCCGATTGGGAAGATGCGATGCGCATTACCGACTGGACCCGGACGGCGCACGGCTGGGTCTGTGCGCCGGGCGAAATCTCCGCGCTCTCGCCATTTCCCGCTGACACCTGGCACGCGATGATGATCGGCTTGCGCGATTATGTGAATGCCAATCGCTTTCCGGGCGTCATCCTCGGGCTGTCGGGCGGGATCGACAGCGCGATCTGTGCCGCGCTCGCCGCCGACGCATTGGGGCCGGACCGGGTGTGGTGCGTAATGTTGCCCAGCCGCTTCACGTCGCAGGAAAGTCTCGACGATGCGGCGGAATGTGCGCGGATGATCGGGTGCCGCCTCGACACGATCCCCATTGCCCCAGCCGTCGAAGCGTTTGACGTCATGCTGTCGGGGTCATTTGCTGATCAGGACTATGATTTGACCGAGGAAAATATTCAGTCGCGCATTCGCGGCGTAACGCTGATGGCGCTCAGCAACAAATTTGGCCCGATGCTGATCACGACTGGCAACAAGTCCGAAATGGCAGTCGGTTACTCGACGATCTATGGCGACATGGCGGGTGGCTACAACCCTATCAAGGACGCCTACAAGATGACGGTGTTCGCGCTCGCGAAATGGCGCAACGCGAATAAGCCGCGCCTTGGGCTCGGCCCCGATGGTCCGGTGATGCCCGAAAGCATCATCACCAAGCCGCCGAGCGCCGAGCTGCGACCCGATCAGAAGGATTCGGACAGCCTGCCCGATTACCACATTCTCGATCCCATCCTGCTCGGCCTCGTCGAAGAAGAACTCTCGGTCGACGATGTCGCCGCGCGCGGTTTCGACCGCGATGTCGTCGCCCGCATCGAACGGCTGCTGTACACGGCGGAATATAAGCGGCGCCAGGCCCCGCCCGGCGTCAAGCTCGGCAAGAAGAATTTCGGCCGCGACCGCCGCTATCCGATCACAAATGCGTTCCGCACCGCATGACTGTAACAACGCGATTTGCCCCGTCACCAACGGGTCGCCTGCACGTCGGCAATATCCGCACTGCATTGCATTGCTGGCTGTGGGCGAAGAAGCATGGCGGGCGATTCCTGCTGCGCATCGACGATACCGATGCCGAACGCTCGACCGAGGCGTTCGTCGATGCGATCCGGACCGATCTCGACTGGCTCGGCCTGACGCGCGATGGCGAAGAACGGCAGTCGGCGCGGTTCGATTTGTATGAAGCGCAGTTTGAGCGGCTCAAGGCAGCAGGGCGCGTGTATCCGGCTTATGAAACGCCGCAGGAACTCGACCTGAAACGCAAGATCCAGCTCGGGCGCGGGCTTCCCCCCGTTTATGACCGTGCCGCGCTGCGTGATGCAGCGCCGGAGGGCATCGCACCACACTGGCGTTTCAAGCTCGATTCCGACGTCATGATCACATGGGACGACATGGTCCGCGGGCCTCAGAAGTTCGACCCCAAGACGATGTCCGACCCCATCGTCCGCCGCGCCGATGGCTCGTGGCTCTATCTTCTGCCAAGCGTCATCGACGATATCGACATGGGCGTGACCGACGTCGTGCGCGGCGAGGATCATGTCTCGAACACCGCGACACAGCTTCAGATGTTCGCCGCTCTCGGGGCCGAATCGCCACGTTTCGCGCATGAGGCATTGCTGACAGGGAGTGAAGGCAAGCTATCGAAACGCCTCGGGGCGCTTGGCTGCGATGCGTTGCGTGACGCGGGGATCGAGCCGATGGCATTGCTGGCCCTACTCGCACGGCTGGGCACCAGCGATCCGGTCGAGCCTGTCGCCTCAATGCAGCCACTGATCGACACCATTGACTTCCACCGCTTCGGCCGCGCGCCCGCACGCTTCGACATGGCCGAACTCGAAGGGCTTAACGCTAAGATCGTCCACCATTTGCCTTATGAAGCGGTTGCCGATCGCCTGCCCGCAGGCATGGAAGCCGCCGCCTGGGAAGCCGTCCGCTCCAACCTGAAAACCATCGCCGACGCCGCCGACTGGTGGCACGTCATCGAAGGGCCAGTCGAGCAGCACAGTGACCCCGAAGACGCCGCCTTCCTCTCCGAAGCCGCAACGCTGGCAGCGGAATTGGACTGGTCGACCGACCCGTGGCACGCGTTGACAAATGCCCTCAAGACGTCAACCGGCCGCACCGGAAAGTCTTTGTTTATGCCCCTGCGGCGAGCGCTAACGGGCCGCGATCACGGGCCGGATATGGCGGCGTTGTTGCCGTTAGTTGGGCGAGAGCGGACCGTCGGGCGGTTGGCGACAGGATAAGTCACCATGCGGCTGCTGCGAAGAGTTGTGCGCGCTTATCACGCGGCTCGTGCGCACCAACAGTTTGCAGACAGCGAGTATCAGGCGGCCTTACACTCGCTTGAGGCTATGCGTCTAATTTCAGACTTGAGCCCCTCCGAACGGTTTTGGTCATACTATCCGCTCGTTCTGAACGGCGACTTCGACCTCGCTTTTGATCTGTTGGACGACATCTGTCGCGACACCGAGCCCGCTCATGATGAAGAAAGTCGGCTTATTAATCTGTGCGCTCGCGCTGCCCGCGCTCAAACTCACGGCGAC
Organism: Sphingomonas sp.; assembly: GCA_043737475.1. Lineage (GTDB taxonomy): Bacteria > Pseudomonadota > Alphaproteobacteria > Sphingomonadales > Sphingomonadaceae > Sphingomonas_O. The sequence continues at coordinate 5,405 of JAYTAP010000024.1, read as the reverse complement.
AAGCCGCTACAGCAAGAGCTGCTGCGCCAAGCAAAGCTAGTTAAAACCAAATTAGTGGTGCGTCGTTGGGCTATGCTCGACTAGCACGCGTTGAACTTCCCCTTTATCCACCCAACCGCCTCCCCCCAATCATCGATCCGCGCATGCGCATCTGCCGCCGCTGGCGTGCGCTCCGCAATGAATGGCTCTGCGATCATGTGGAGCCGCCACACGTCGGGGGCATGTTTGGCCACGCTACTATGGTGATGTGCGAGGTCATCGACGAAGACCGTCACGCTCGGCGCAAACTCTGCAACAAGCCGCGCGACGGGGTCGCCTTTGCCGCCTTGGTTGGTCTCGACGCGGTGCGTGATGCCGTGGCCGGTCAGCTGGACTGCGCGCGCGGCGTTGAAATGATGGCCGAGGTTGGTCAGCACGACGATGTCGGCCTGCTCGGACAACACCGCCAGCGCCTCACGCGCGCCCGGCACCAAAGTCTGGCGGTGCATTTCGGTTTCGAAAAACCCGTCGAGCAAGGGCCATACCTCCTCGCGCGCCACAGCCGAACCCGTCGCGCGATGCTTTAGCGTATTCGAAAAGTCTGCACCCTGCGGATCAAAGTCGTAGCCCTTCACGTCGCGCACCCAGTCGCCGAAATGGCTGACCATATGCAGCAGCACTTCGTCACAATCGGTGATCAGAAGCGGCCGAGAGCCTTTGATAACGCTCAATGGCTCAGCCCCGATCGCGCACTCACAAGAATCGACGGCTGCACTTCGAGTGCCCGCGCGCAGGCGACAAGATCGGGCTCATGCGCTTCGAGGAAAGCGAGCACCCCATCGAGCAAGGCCGGATCCGTGATCCGCCCCCGGATATCCTGACCGTCGAGGCCGGTCAGCGCGAGGAACCGGTCGGCGCGGTCGGGCTCGGCCAGCACCCAGACGAGCGCATTCAGCGCCAATGTGTCCGCCCCATTTGTATCATCACTGCTCATCGCCTAATCCTGCATCCGTATGACAAGAAAGTAGTGCGCGTGGCAAAGAAGGTGCTCGTTGTCGAGGACAACGAACTCAATCTGCGATTATTTTGCGAGCTATTGCGCGCGCATGATTATGACGCCGAAGCCGTGCGTGACGGTCGCGAAGCGCTCGATCGCGCGCGGGCGTTCGAGCCTGACCTGATTGTGATGGATATCCAGATGCCGCATGTCACGGGGCTGGAACTGACGATTGCGATTCGTGCCGATGCCGAATTGGCCGGTATTCCGATCATGGCGGTGACCGCTTATGCCGGCAAAGGCGACGAGGAGCGCATTCGTGCCGCTGGAGCCGATGCCTATGTCTCGAAACCGATTTCGCTTATGCGCTTTATCGGGTGCGTGGAGTCGCTGGTGAGTGCGCCTGCGATTTGAAGCGCGTCGTGGCAAAGCCACAAACTCGGTCGGCACTTCGGCCGCCGTCCGATAGCGTTTGTGCGCACGCGCACCAGTCGGGCGTGGCCGACCTCAAACGCTATTTAATCTTCGCTTCCTTGAACTCGACATGCTTGCGCACGACGGGATCATATTTGCGCATCACCATTTTTTCGGTGGTGTTCGGGCTGCGCGGATTCTTTTTCGTGGTGTAATAGAATCCTGTGTCAGCCGTGCTGACGAGCTTGATTTTCACTGTGGTCGGCTTTGCCATGACCTTAAACTTTCGAATCTGAATGGGAAGCCGCTGCCGATGACGGTGACAGCGGCCAAAGTCAAGCCGACAACAGATGTTAACGGCCTGTTTACCTTGTTCTGTGCAAGCTTTCGGCACGGCGCAGCGGAGACGGGCAATGGGATTAGGCGCAATCGCGAAACTGGCAGTCAGAGCCGACCTGTGCGACCGGATCGACGCTCTTGCCCGCGAACTGCCGCATCTCAGTGCATCAAAGCTGGCGTTTGCCGTCGATGACATTCGCCGGATCGCGCGCGACAACGGCCTCAGCCCGCTTGCCGAGCTGGCGCGCGGCCTCGAACATGCCATTGCTGATTCAGGCGGGTCGACGGCAGTCCTGTCGTTTCTCGAAGCGATGGGCGATGCCGCCGGCTGCGAACAGGTCGATCCGGCAACCGCGCAATCCTATCTTGCTTCGGTGGGGCTGCGGCTGCACGGCTGACATGCCGTGAATATATTCATTCCTGCAATGATCGCTGTCCTTCTTGCCGAATTTGGCGGGCGGGCGGCGTTATTTCTCAAGCTCCCCCAGCTGGTGCTCGCCGCAACGCTGCTGGGTCTGTCGGTCGGTGCAGCGGCTTTTGCTGGGATCAGCCTTGCGCCGACAATGAATGTTCATGCCCGCGCGCTCATGCTCGGTATCGCGTTGATCCTTACCGGCTTCAACCAGTTCGGAAAGGCAACGGTGCCCGATCCGCCCGCCGCGCTCCTGGGCACGGTGTTGTTTGTTTGGCGGTCGGGCGCGCCGTTCCTGGCATTTGCTTTTTCGATCTGGAGCGGATCACCCGTCGGCGCTGCGGCGGGCGCGCTTGCCGGGATTGCCGGTGCGGTCGCCCTGGGTGCCGCGCCACTGGCGCTTCGGTCGGTGGTCCGGCTCCGCTATGCTGCAGGCGTCACAACGACTTTGACCGGACTCTATGCGGTGCTCTGGGCATTGCGCTTCATTGCCTGACTGCCCTATTAAATTCGATCGGATGGACCCTGTGGTGTTTCGACAGGTTTCCTTTTGGAATATATGAGCCAGGGAGCAAACAAATGGCGAAGACACCCAAAACGAAGCTTAAAACCCCGACCGATCTGAACACAAACTCAGCGGCAACCGTTGCCGATGCTCTGAATGGCATATTGGCCGACACCTATGCGCTGTATTTTAAAACCAAGAATTTTCACTGGCATGTGACTGGCCCACATTTCCGTGACTATCATCTGATGTTCGACGATCAGGCCGCGCAGTTGCTTCTCGCGACCGATCTGATCGCCGAACGTGTCCGCAAGACCGGCAATGTGACGTTGCGGTCGATCGGCGATATTTCGCGTCACCAGTCGCTGAACGACAACAATGCTGATTTCGTCCCCGCAGCGGCCATGCTTGCCGAACTGCGCGACGACAATCTGAAAATGGTCGAGCAGTTGCGCGCTGCAAAGGATCTGGCAGACGAGGCCAAGGATAATGCGACATCGGCGGTCATCGACAATTGGACCGACGAAGCCGAGCAACGCGCATGGTTCCTGTTCGAGGCGGCACAGGCTGGCTAAGACAAGCGCATCATGCGCGCGTTTGCCGACCTTATCGACCGACTGATCTACACGCGGAGCCGCAACGCGAAAGTGCGGCTGATCGGTGACTATCTGAAGGCAACGCCTGATCAGGATCGCGGCTGGGCGCTGGCGGGACTGACCGGGGGGCTCGATCTTGCCGCTGTCAAGCCAGCGCAAATCCGCTCGATGATCGATGCCCGCGTCGACCCCGTGCTGTTCCGGATGAGCCGGGATTATGTCGGCGACACGGCCGAAACGGTTGCGCTGCTGTGGCCCGAACGGCCAGTGTCCAGTGACGTCGATCTTTCGCTCGGCGCAGTCATTGCCCGATTGCAAAGCCTGACGCGGGCTGATGCGCCCGATGTGCTGGCTGATTATCTCGATCGGCTGGACAGCAATGCGCGCTTTGCATTGCTTAAAATCGCGAGCGGTGCGCTCCGTATTGGCGTCTCGGCACGGCTTGCAAAAACCGCGCTGGCGCAGGCATTCGATCTCGATATCGATGCGGTCGAGGAAGTTTGGCACGGGATCACCCCCCCTTACACCGCACTGTTCGACTGGGCGGAGGGGCGGGGCGCGCAGCCGACAACGGCCGATACGCCGGTGTTCCGGTCGTTCATGCTGGCGCACCCGCTCGACGATCTCGTGGTCGACCTTGCCGACTATGTTGCCGAATGGAAATGGGACGGGATCCGGGTCCAGATTGTCCATGTCGCAGGACAAACGCGTTTATTCAGCCGCGGCGGCGACGATGTGACCGGCAGCTTCCCCGATGTCGCCTCGGCGGTCACGGTTCCGGGCGTCTTCGATGGCGAATTGCTTGTCCGAGGCGATGCGCAGGGCGGCGAGGCGGCAAGTTTCAATGCGCTGCAACAGCGGCTCGGCCGCAAGACCGTGTCGACGAAAATGCTCGGCGACTATCCGGCATTTGTCCGGCTTTACGACATCTTGTTCGATGGCACCGAGGACCTTCGCGCGTTGCCGTGGACCGTGCGCCGAGAACGGCTGGAGGCGGTAATGCCACGTCTTGACGTCACGCGCTTTGATCTGTCGGCAATCATCGAGGCCACTGATTTCACTGGCTTGACCGAAATCCGCAGCCGGTCACGTGATGCCGCGATCGAAGGCGTGATGCTCAAACGCCGTGACAGCCCCTATGTCACCGGGCGCCGTGTCGGTCTGTGGTATAAATGGAAACGTGACGCGCTGACCGTCGATTGCGTGATGATGTATGCGCAGCGCGGCAGCGGCAAGCGCTCGTCATTCTATTCCGATTACACATTCGGGTGCTGGAACGAAGCGGGCGAGCTGCTCCCGGTCGGCAAAGCCTATTCGGGGATGACCGACGAAGAACTCAAAATGCTCGACAAGTTCGTCCGCCAGAATACTGTCGCAAAATTCGGCCCTGTGCGCGAAGTTGAAAAAGCGATGGTGCTCGAGATCGCATTCGATTCAGTGCACTTGTCGAAACGCCACAAATCGGGCGTCGCCATGCGCTTTCCGCGGATTCACCGGATCAGGACCGACAAGCCCGCGAGCGAAGCTGACCAGTTATCGACACTGATGAACATGGTTACTTGAAGGCCGCGCGAACCAGCGTAAGCTGCACCTAACCAAAGGGAATACATGATGATGCGCACCACGGTCGTAGCCATGGCAATGCTGGCAGCTACCACAGCCCATGCCGAAACATATGCCATTCAGGCTGGTCGCTTGATCGTCGATGCCAGCCAGGCCGCAATGGGTCCTTCAACGGTAATCATCGAAAATGGCCGCATCCTTCGCGTCGAATCGGGGGCAACCGCGCCTGCGGGAGCAACGGTTGTTGATCTGACCAGCAAAACAGTCATGCCCGGCCTCATCGATACGCATGTCCACCTGACGGGCGATCCCGGCACGCCATTCTGGCAAGAAGCAATCAACAGCGACGAGTCAGCAGCAATTACCGGCGTTAAAAATGCACTGCTGACGGTGCGGGCGGGGTTCACGACCGTCCGCGATCTCGGCGCACCGGGCGATGCGAGTTTTGCCCTGCGCGACGGGATTGCAGCCGGTCAGGTGCCGGGGCCGCGCGTGCTCGCTTCAGGGGGCGCCCTGTCGATCACGGGCGGGCACGGCGATGTGTCGGGCTTCCGGCCTGAGGTGAACGCTGCACTTGCGACCAATACGACGTGTTCAGGG
>JAYTAP010000023.1:0-30647 GCA_043737475.1 Sphingomonas sp. | reverse complement strand
CGCCGTCGAGCAGGATGTCGGCCTCGATCGCGGGCCAGTCGGCGGGGTATTTGTCGGCGAGGCGTTTGAGGATCAGCGAGATCGACTGATAGGTGATGTCGATCCCGATCCACCGCCGGCCCAAGCGCTGCGCAACCGCAACCGTGGTGCCGCATCCGCAATAGGCATCGAGCACGGTATCGCCTTCGTTCGACGAAGCCTTGATGATGCGTTCGAGGAGGGCTTCGGGTTTCTGGGTGGGATAGCCGAGCTTTTCTTGATGCCACGAGCGCAGCGCTTGAATGTCGTCCCAAGAGTCTTGGGCGGGCATTCCCTTGGCCTCATCCAAATAGCGCTTTCGCCGAGCGATACCGTTCTTAGTGTAATAGACTTTTCCTTCGTCATGCAGCCGTTGCATCGTCGTTTCGGGGCAACGCCACAGCTTAGTATGACCATGCCATTCATAGGTGTAGCCGCCACCTGCTAGACCTGCGGCGCTAAGATTGTCGGACATCCAGCGACGGCCGTCCTCATCCTTGTATCGATAATACTGCTCGACATATTCAAGAGCATATTTCTGATAAATGTTGTTCCACGTGGCGGTCAGTGCCTTGGTATAAAAAAAGATGACGTCTCTAATTCGTCCGTATCCGACAGCATCGCTGTGGCTGGAAGTGCGTTTCCAGGAAATTTCATTCTTGTAGTCTCCGCCCTGCCCACAGAACACCGCATCCAAAATCAGTTTCAGATAGTGAGAGGCGGTCGGGTCGCAGTGGAGATAAAAACTCCCAGTTGGCTTCAACACTCGGTGAATTTCGACGATCCGAAGCGTCATGTGGACGAGATAGGCAAGCAGGCTTCCACGCCCGAGGACTTTCTCCAGCCCGCGTAGCAACTCTACTGTCTGTTCGGTCCAGCGCACGCTGCCCGCCGCGCCGCCGTGCAGCCGTTCGATGTCGAGAATATAGGCCAGGCCCTCCTTGGCCTCGTCGCCCCATTCCCAAGTGTCGACAAATGCCTGCGCCTGCGCGCGGTCTTCGCCGCCCTGATTGTTGTAGATCTGGAAGTAATTGCGCTTCGAATTGAACGGCGGGTCGATGTAGCACAGGTCGACCGATTCCGAGGGTATCTTGCAGCGCAAAACGTCGAGATTGTCGCCGTAATAGAGTTCGTTTTTCATGTGCATTGCGACCCCGATTTCGACCCGCTTATCGCAAAGCAAGACAGGGGCAAAGCCCATGTCGTCGGTCGGCACTTCGCGTGCCGCCGGCCGATCTAGCTGCGGCGAGGCCGCGATTTAGCGCTGCCGAATCTTGGCGCGGCTAGATGTGTATCGCCTTGCCCTGAACGCCCATTGCTGCTTCCTTCAGGGCTTCGGAATGCGTCGGGTGCGCGTGGCAGGTGTAGGCGATGTCTTCACTCGTCGCGCCGAATTCCATGGCTTGCGCGGCCTGCGCGATCATCGTGCCCGCGAGTGACGAGATGATGTGGACGCCGAGCACGCGGTCGGTTTTTGCATCCGCAATCACTTTGACGAAGCCGTCGGTGTCGCGGTTGGTCTTGGCGCGGCTGTTGCCCGCGAACGGGAATTTACCGACCTTTATCTCGCCCCGTTCCTTCGCCTGCTCCTCGGTCAGGCCGACACCTGCGATTTCGGGATGCGTGTAGGCGACATTGGGAATGACGTCGTGGTTCACGATGCCCGTCAGCCCCGCGATATTTTCGGCAACGGCGATGCCTTCATCCTCGGCCTTGTGCGCCAACATCGGGCCGGGAACGACATCGCCGATCGCCCAGATGCCGGGGACGCCGGTTTCGAAACGGTGGCCGATTTCGATCTGTCCTTTGGCGTTGACGCTCAGCCCTGCTTTATCGAGCGCGAGACCATCGGTATTCGGCTTGCGCCCGACGCTGACCAGCACGACGTCGGCAGCAATGGTTTCGGATGCGCCGCCGGCTGAAGGTTCGATTGTCACGGATGCTTTGCCGTCCGTGACTGTAACGCCCGTCACTTTCGTGCCGGTGCGGATCTCGAAACCCTGCTTCTTGAATATCTTTGCCGATTCCTTGCGGATTTCGCCGTCGAAACCCGGCATGATCTGGTCGAGATATTCGACGATCGTGACTTTTGCCCCCAATCGCCGCCAGACGCTGCCCATCTCCAGCCCGATGATCCCGCCACCGATAACGACAAGATGGCCGGGGACCTCGGGTAGCGCCAGGGCACCGGTGGAGTCGACGACGACATTAGGGACAAGGTCCACCCCCGGAAGCGGCGTCACCGACGATCCCGTCGCGATCACGATATTTTTGGCGCGATAGGATTTTCCTGCCACCTCAACCGTATCGGCGCCGGTAAACGCCCCGTAGCCCTGCAGCCAATCGACTTTGTTCTTCTTGAACAAAAACGCAATGCCGCCGGTCAGTTCCTTGACTGCCAGCGCCTTTTCGGCGTGCATCTGATCGAGGTTCAGCGTTGCCCCGGCAATGTCGATGCCGAATTTGGCGAGCGCACCCGAATGCGCTTCCTCATAAAGTTCGGACGCATGGAGCAAAGCCTTCGACGGGATGCAGCCGACATTGAGGCACGTACCGCCCAGCGTCTCGCGCCCTTCGACGCATGCCGTTTTCAGCCCCAATTGTGCGGCACGGATTGCAGCAACATAGCCACCAGGACCACTGCCGATGATGAGCACGTCGTAATCATAATCGGCCATTGCTGCGTATCCGTCGTCTTAGGAGTCGTTAACGGGTGCAATAGCCGCTCAGCGGGTCGGTGCAACCTTTGGAGGACCCAGTTCAGCGCTTGTTGCCTCCAGATAGGCAAGGATTGCCGGTTCATCGGCGGGATTGACCGGTGCCTTGTAAACCTCGCGCATTTTCTTGATTTCGGCTTTCCACTGGTCGGTCGTCAGCGCAGGTTGCAGCAGGATCATCGATGTCGAGTGGCATCCCGAACAATTGGCATCCATCGCGTCCGACCCCGCGCGGACTGGAAACACCGCGTTATCCTGCGGCAGCCGGATCGAAACATCAGTGAACGTGAACTTGCTTTTCGGCTGCTCGGAGCAGCTGGCAAGCAGGACAAGGGACGCAAGCACCAGCTTCATGCGATCGTCACATTGATAAACTCGACACCGTCACGTGCATAACCGCTTGGGTTCCAGCTATGTGCCATCGGTTGAGCGACACCGTTCGCATTGGTAGATCGCGGGCCAATCCGGCTGTCGATATATATTTCAGGGATTTGCGCAGACCAGCGCCGGAATCCATATTTGCCTTCTTCGGGGCCAAGCTGCGCTTCGACGACATGGCCATCGCCGTCCTGAACGATCAGCTCAACTTTCGCGACGCCGGTATCGCCGCCCATTGCGATGCCGCTGACAGTTTTGGGAACCCTGGCACCATCGGCATGGCTGGTGATCCAAGCACGCGGTGCCATCGTTGAAATCGGTTTGGTCGCAAAGTTCTTGTCGCCGGGTTTTACCGGCGCAACGGGCATGCGGTACGCCTTTGCCATCCAGAAGTTCTGATCCTCGCGCGTCAGCACTTCGATATCGCTCAGCATCTTGACCCAATAGGTCGAATACCAGCCGGGGACGACGATGCGCAGCGGAAAGCCATTCAGCAGCGGCAGCGCCGTTCCGTTCATGGCAAAGGCAATGATCGTGTCGTCAAGTCGGGCAACATCGATCGGGATCGATTTGATAAATTGCGGCGCACCTTCGACCGCGGGCCGGTCCAGCCCCTTGAAACGAACAAAGCGGGCGTTGGTCCTTACACCTGCTTTATCGAGCACGTCGCGCAGCCGCACCCCGCGCCATTGTGCATTGGCCATTGCGCCCGGTCCCCATTGCGCACCGGCAATGCGTGGTTCGAACAGCCCCCGGCCATTGCCCGCGCACTGGTTGACAGCGTTAAACTCGATATGCTCGCCCGCACGCAGCACTTGATCGAGCGATAGCGTGAGCGGACTTTGCACCGCGCCATAGACCGCGATGCGGTAACGCTCGACATCGATGCTGGTCGGAAAATCCCAGTGCCAGCGCACGAAATGCTGGTCGTTCGGTGTCAGCAGGCCACGGTCGAACACAGAAAACGGCGTTTCCAGGAGCGGCGGGTGAACCCGCTGGACGATCATGTCGCGCTTTTGCGGAAAACGCGGGCCCATCGGCCGCGCACTCGGACCGCCGGGCAGCCCGAGGTCGATCATCCGTTGCGCCAGCACAGGCAGTGTCAAAGCCGCGCCGGCGCCGGCTCCGGCAATCATGCTGCGGCGGGTCACGGGTTGCATGCGGATATGTTAGGCGCGCACTGCCTTGGCTGTCGAGCATGCATCGCTGCAAAAACGTGATAGGGCACGTAGTATGACGCGTCGCCTCCTTGCCTCTATCCATGATGTCGGCCCGAAATTCGAAGGCCAGGTGGATCGGCTCGTCGATCTGCTGCAGCGCCACGTCGGCGAGGCGAAATTTGCGATGCTTGTCGTGCCGGATCATTGGGACGAAGCGCCGCTTTCTACTGCACCGGCGTTTCAGGCAAGATTACGGCGGTGGGCCGATGCTGGCGTCGAAATGTTCCTCCACGGCTGGCGACACCGCGACGATGCGCCGGTCAAGGGCTTTGCTCAAAAGCATATGACGGCGGGCGAAGGCGAATTTTCGTCGTTATCCGCCACCGAGGCAGGCGTTCGCATCGCCGAGGGTCGCAAGATCATCGAGGATGCGATTGGCCGCCGCGTCGCCGGCTTCATCGCGCCGGCCTGGTTATATTCCGACGGTGCGCTTGATGCAGTCCGCAACGCTGGTTTCGCGCTGGCTGAGGACCATATGAAAGTTTGGGAACCGGTATCGGGCCGCATCCTTGCGCGGGGGCCGGTTATTACTTGGGCGAGCCGTTCGCCGGGGCGTATCCGAAGCTCGCTGATGGTGGCGGCAACGGCTCGCATCCTGCCTTATGCTTTGCCGACGGCGCGCATTGCCGTGCATCCGGGCGATGTCACAGTGCCTGCATTGATCAACAGTATCGACGCCACGTTCAAACGCTACGCATCGACGCACAGACCATCGCGCTACGCCGATTTGATCGTTTGAATGCGTATCCTGACGTTTCTGCACAGTTTCGAACCCGGTGGTGTCGAGCGGGTTGCTTTGCGGCTCAACCGTGCATGGCTTTTGGACAATGTCGATGCCGTGGTGGTGATGGGGCGAGCGGACGGAGCAATGGCTGATCAGGCCACGGGCATTCGCTACCATGTCTTGTCGTCAGGGCCGATACCGACCGCATGGTGGGAAACGCTATGGATGATCCTGACACTGCCGCGCTTCATACGACAATCGCGCCCCGACATCCTGTTCTGTGCCGGGAATAGCTATTCGATTGTTGCAGCCGCAATGAAAGTCATTCTCGGCAAGCAATGCCCGCCGATTGTTGCAAAGATCAGCAATGATCTCGCTCGCGTCGATATGCCGCAGCCGGTCCGCTGGGCCTATCGCAAATGGTGCCGTTTGCAGGGCCGCGTGATCGATCACTTCGTCGGGATGGCAGAACCGATGCGCACGGAAATCTGCGCGGCAATGGGAGTCGATGCGACACGCGTTTCGATCATCCACGACCCGGCGATTTCGCTCGCCGATATTCCGTCGGGAGATCGGGAACAAAAGCCCGATGGGTGCCACTTTGTGGGGGCGGGCCGTTTGTCGTCCCAAAAGAATTTTGCGTTGTTGATCGATGCTTTTGCACAGATGGCCAAACCTTCGGACCGGCTGACGATTTACGGCGAGGGCGCGGATCGCCTGACTCTTGAGCGACAAATCAAGCGGCTCGGGCTTGGCGCACAGGTTGCACTCCCCGGCTTCGTCAATTCGCTGATCGGGGAGTTGCAAGCAGCCGACGTCTATGTCCTGTCGTCGGATTATGAAGGCGTCCCCGCCGTCATTGTCGAAGCACTTGCTGCGGGTCTTGCGGTCGTGGCGACCGACTGCAGCGTGAGCATGCGCGACATGCTCGATGACGGCGCATTGGGAACGCTCGTGCCGACGCGGGACCGACAGCGTTTGGCAAATGCCATGCAACATGCGCGAAATGGTCCCGACAAGACAGCGGAGCGTCGCGCCAAGGCAGCACAGTTTACCGTCGAGCGGGCGGCTGCCGCATATATCGCATTGTTCCGGCGCGTTTCGGGCGACGGCAAGCCGCTTTAACGTAGTTCTGTTGCCGATGCCTTCGCCGACCGGACCGGCGCAATGGGCGACGCATCATGCGGGTCTAAGGGCGTGATTGCACAAGCGGCCTGATTGCCAATCAGCTTTGCAATCTCGTCAATCATGACGGTCGAGGTCGTTGGCTTGATCAGCACGGTCATATCCGGAAAGCGCAGCGCAAGATCGCCGGGAAGCCCGACGCCGCTTTGGATGATGATCGGTATCCCGCGTTCGACAAGCGCTTCGATGACAGGTGCCACCGTCCCGTCGGCGAGTGTCACATCCAGCACGGCGGCAGAGAGGCTATTCCCGTCGATAAGGTCCAGCGCTGATTTGGCACTTGCCGCAGGACCGACAACCTTTCCCCCAGCGTTCCGAATGGCCGCAGCTAACGCCATGCCGATGATGGCCTGGTCTTCAACCACAAGGATAGACTGGCCATGAAGCATCGCATACCTTTGCCACGTAGAATGCTTGATCGATATTCAGTTAACCTTCTGAGAAATAAGTCGTTCCAAGGCCGCAGACAATTTAATCACGACGCCCGATGGATTCCAGTCGTAACTTATCTGACCGTCAAGCTGACCGGTGACGCTGCTCTGCGCCAGAAGGCTGCCAAACCCCGGGACGTCCGGTGCCGCTTTGATGACCGGCCCGCCCTGCTCGCTCCATGTCAAGTCAAGTTGCTTCTTGCTGATCGTCCAGGCGATGTGCACCACCCCGTCGGCGTTCGCCAAAGCGCCGTATTTCACCGCATTTGTGGCCAGTTCGTGGATGACCATCGCAATGCTGGCCACCGCATCGCCACTGACGATCACTTCGGGGCCATCGATTGTCAAACGTGGTTGGTCGCCCGATCCGATGTCAACGCCATGTGGCAACAACAATGTCTTGATGATGTCGGCAAGCGTGGTTTCCAACAGTTTGATATCACGCCCGGTGCGCCGCGGACGAACGAGATCGTGCGCGCTCGCCATTGCCGACAAGCGGCCTTGCACGGTATCCGCCAACGCCTTCGGAGTTGCCGCTGTTTCCGCGCTTAAAAATATGATGCTTTGCGCAATGGCAAAGAGATTTTTGATGCGGTGATCCATTTCCTTGAGCAGCAATTCCTGCTGCTCGTCGTGCCGTTTCCGATCGCTGACATCGCGGAATATGACGCCGAGTCTGTGGCTTGATCCTTCATCGAAGCGGAAAGCATAAACATCGAGGAAACGGCCTTGTGCGCGATAATCACGTTCAAAGCGGATCGGTTCGCCGGTCGCCATAACCTCGTCATAGATATCGCACCATTCTTGGGCCTCCCCTGCTGCAATATCCTGTATGGTTTTGCCGATGGGATGGACGACCCCGCTTTGCTTTTCAAAACCCGGGTTCGCGACCAGATAGCGATAATTGCTTGGCTGACCCGTCCGTGTCTCGACTTTTTCCAATATGCAGAAACCCTCGTCGATGTAATCGAACAGCATCCGGAATTTTGCTTCGCTGGCGCGAACGGCTTCGTCGGCAACCTGGCGATCGGTGATATCGACGAAGGTCAGCACCGCGCCGTCGATGACGTTGTCGATCGTGCGATAGGGCCGGATGCGCAGAATGAACGTTGTCGCAGTGCCCTCCAGCGTCACTTGCCGTTCGATCGACGACAATTTGCGCAGGACAAGTTTCACATCGCGTTGCAGATCGCGATAATCGAGCAGGCTGACGATCTCGGTTATCGGGCGACCGATATCGGCATCGCGAAGGTGAAAGACTTCGTTGATGCCGCGCGTGAAACGCCGGACGCGCAGGCTTTCGTCGAGAAACAGTGTCGCGATTTCGGTGCTTTCGAGCAGGTTCGACAAGTCACTGTTGAGTTGCGTCAGCTGGTCGTTCTTGCTGGCGATTTCGGTATTGATCGTCTGCAATTCTTCGTTGACCGACTGCATTTCCTCCTTGGCAGTCTCAAGCTCTTCGTTCGACGATTGCAGTTCTTCGTTGACCGACTGATATTCTTCGTTCGAGGATTTCATCTCCTCGTTGGCGGTTTCGAGTTCGTCGATCGTCGATTGCAGCTGGGTTCGCGTCGTCTGCAATTCCTGTTCGAGCGACTGGAGCGCTTCGACCGATTTTTCGCTGACGTCGCCGACTTTCGCGCGCGCCGTTCCCGGCCCGGAATCGTATAACGCAAGAACGACAAAATCCGATTCCGTTCCCTGTTCGGTCAGCCGTTCGGCGGTCATGCTGATCAGGCGGGGTTTACCGTCGACGCGGATCGGCACATCGTCACGCCGCACCGGTTCGCTGCCGGACCGGACTTGCTGCAACACGTCGCGCGCGGCCGGCCTCAATGTTTTGCGCAGGATGTCGAACAGGGCGAAGCTCGCAGGGCCGGGCGATGGTTCGAGATAGGCACCGACGGCACCACCCGAAAAGCGCACGATCCTGTTTGCGCGATCGAGCAGCAGATGCGGTGGCGCCTGTTTTTCAATGACCTGGCGAATGTATTTGTCGAGCTGGCTGTCGCTTGGTGTCTGGTCAACGGCGGGTGCCGCGCTGGCCGTCGGCTTGTTGCCGGTCGAGAATGGCGGCAACATCGCAGGCGACACGTCACGGCGTTCGAATATCCGGTGCTTCTTGTCACAGACCCCGAACAGCTTGGTGGCGCGGGTCGCCGATTCAGATGAACCCAGAAACAATTTGCCATGCGGACCAAGCGCATAATGGAATGTGCGCATCAGCCGGTCCTGCATCGGCGGGTCGAGATAGATCAGCAGGTTCCGGCAGGAAATCAGATCGAGCTTGGAAAACGGCGGGTGCTTGATCACGCTGTGCGCCGAAAAAACGCACATCTCGCGTATCTCGGGCAAGATACAATAATTGTCACCGTCCGACGTGAACCACCGGTCGAGACGTTCTTGCGAGATGCCCGCAATCGGTTTGCGGTAGCGCCCGAGTCGCGCCACCGCGACCGCGCGTTCGTCGAGATCGGTGCTGAAGATCTGGACTTTGGGGCGCGGTCTTGCCGTGTCCATCGCTTCGCGCAGCAGGATCGCAATCGTGTAGGTTTCCTCCCCGGTCGCACAGCCGGGCACCCAGACGCGCACTTCGTCGTTCCCGGTCTTGGACGCCATCAATGGCTTGAGAACAGTTTCATTCAACACATCGAAAGAAGCGGGATCCCGGAAAAAATGCGTGACGCTGATCAGTAGTTCGCGCAGCAACAGGTCGAGCTCTTCGGGATTTTTGCGCAGACGCTCGCGATAGGCTTGCGGCGTTTCGACCTGCAGAACCTGCATGCGGCGCTGGAGCCGACGGACGAGCGTTTTTTCCTTGTATTCGCTGAAATCGTGCCCGGTGCGCGCATGCAGCGCGCGCAGGATCGACGCGAGTTGCGACGTGGCGTCCTTGTGAACCCCGTCCTCGTCCTTGCCGTCGGCAATGCCGGCAAGGTGATGCTGATGCGAAATCACGCGTTCGGCCATCGCTTCGACCGCGAGCACTTCGTCGACAAGTCCGGTTTTCGCCGCACTTTCGGGCATGCCGGGCATGACATGAGCGTCAAACTCGGCCTGCGCCAACGTAAGGCCACCATGTTCCTTGATTGCGGTCAGCCCGATGGCGCCGTCGCTGCCGGTGCCCGACAGGATGATGCAGACGGCGCGGTCACCCTGATCCTGCGCCAGCGATTCGAAAAAAGTATCGATCGGCCGACGTCGCTCGCGCGGCGGTGCGGGATGGACAATCTTCAGAACGCCACCACTGATGGTCATCGTCGCATCGGGCGGAATGACAAAAACGCAATTCGCCTCGACCGACATACCATCGACCGCTTCGATCACTTTCATCGGCGTCGATTTGCCGACAAGTTCGGCAAGCATGCTCTTATGGTCGGGCGCAAGATGCTGGACGAGAACGAATCCCATGCCGGTATCCGCTGGCATAGCACCAAAAAAGTTCTTGAATGCCTCAAGGCCACCAGCCGACGCGCCGATGCCGACCGTAAGAAACATGGGCATATCGGCTGTGTTGCGCAATTCGGCCCCCGTTCGTTATGCACCAAGCATAAAATTGTCGATTTGCATGGGACCGACAATCAATTGCAGCAGTTCGCGACGGCTTAGAATGCGACAGGCTGTATTATGGCAGTGATCGTAACAGGATCAGGTCAACTAGCGAGTCACAATCTCAAGCCATCGGTATCGCTACCATGTCCTTGCCGCCCGGATGAATCCATTGGCGCGTTAGAAGTTCGCGCAGCGGCGCTGTTTGCTCGAGGGCTTCAGTCATTGCCGCTTCCCATTGGTCGGGCGAGGCATCGTTGGCAGCACGTTCTTGTGCCATCATCGTGCGGCAAAGATCGGCGCGCTCGCTAAGCGATCTCATCGCGGTCTCGATCGATCGTTCCATGGCGATGAATTGCGCCGCCATCATGATTTCAGCAGTATAGACATGACCGATGTGACAGCTGAATTGCGTCAGCGAGCCCAACTGGCTGCGTTCCAGGGCGCCGCCGCAATCGGGACAGGTCACGGCAACCGGAGGGTTCAATGTAAACTGCGCGGTCATGCCCTTCTCCTGTGCGTCGCCCGATGCCTGATTGCCATCTGCCATTGCAGACGCCCGCCGCCCCTCCTCAACCAGCCGGACGAGGAGCGGCGCGATTTCCGAAAGATCAACGACATGATCGACGGCGACATGCTTTATCGCGCTTTGCGGCATGCCGGCGCCGACAGCGTGTACGGGGTCTTGCACCACAGCCGTGCCACCCTGAGCCTTCACTTCATACAGACCGGCGGTGCCATCGTTCAGCCCGCCCGTCAGAATGACGCCGATCACATCGCTGCCATAGGTTCTGGCGGCACTGCGCAACATCGGATCGATCGACGGGCGCGCCATGTTTTCGCGCGGCCCTTTCGTCAGAGCGATCCTGCCGCGTTCGATCGTCATATGGTGGTCGGGTGGTGCGACGTAAATATGGCCTGCGCGTATCGCCTCGCCATGTATTGCATGGCTGGCGGAAAGCGTGCCGACGTCCTGAAGCAAAATAGGCAGGATGCTTTCGTGCGCGCCGATGTGGAGCGTGACCAAAAGTGCTGCATCGATCGATTTCGGCAAGCCGGCAACGATCGTGCGAAGCGCATCGAGTCCACCGACCGATGCACCAATAGCAATGATCTTGTCCGGCTCCATTTTTAATGTTTTCGTCTTACGTACAAAATCGAAAACCGAGCGTTGACACCGTTGTTCCCGTACGCCGCGATCTCATTCGCGAAGGTAATAACGCGGGCCAGACTGTAGTTATTTGCATTGCAGGCTAGACCACAAGCAATAATCACCGACACCCGATCGCAATCCGGCAACCGTGTTTGCCCAAACGCATCGCGCGCTCGGCGGCGCTATTTCATCAGACCGGCAGCGCGCAAGGCGTCATTGATGATTTTTTCGACGCCGTGCTCCTGCAGACGCGGTGTGGGGCGCAATTGCTGCGCACCGACGGGTTCCAGACGGCGCGCAGGCACGGGCAGCGTGCTGGGCTTTGCGACGGCTGGGGCGGCAGCGATTCCCCAAAAGTCCAGTAGTTCGGTGCTCGACGCAAGCCCGATATCGAGAACGTAGGGGGCAGCATAGCCGACAGCTTCCGGCCCGCCGGTCTTTATCGGTGTGCCATGCCCCATGCCGCGCAATTCGACATGCTCCACGCGGCGTCCGGTTTGGCCGTTTTCCCATCGAATTCGCCGATGCCCCGTGCCTTCCTCGATGGTCGCGGTGGCATCCGACAGATCATGCACCGCGCGCCACTGGGCTACTGTTGCGGTGCCATTTAGGGAATTGACTGTGCGATCGGCATCGCCATGCCAGACCGAAATGCTTGGCCATTTTCCATCATGATCGGTCGCCCGGAGCACGTTGGCGGCGAGAATGGACCCGTCGCTGCGTGGTCCGTTCTGCATCTGCTGGAAGGCGCCCGTCATTGACGTCGCCGTGCCATGGGGAAGTCCGGCGATCAGGCCACCGCCTGCGAATATTTCGGGATAAGTTGCCAGCATTGCGCCTGCCATCGCCGCGCCGGCGGACAGACCCGAAATATAAATCCGTTCGGCGTCGAAAGCATGGGTCGTTACGGACCAGTCGATCATAGCCTTTATTGACGCCACTTCGCCCTGTCCGCGTTCGATATCACCGCGCTCGAACCAGTTGAAGCACAGATTGGCGTTGTTCGACCGCTGCTGCTGGGGCAACAGCACGCCGAAGCCATGGCGATCGGCAAGTTCAAGCCAGCCTGCGGCGCTCGCATAATCGATCGCCGTTTGCGTGCACCCGTGGAGCACGACAATGAGCGGGGTGCCGCGCTGCAACTTTTCTGGCAAATAGAGGCTGCCTGTCAATGCACCGGGATTAGGCTGCAGCTTATCAAGCGGCAAAAGCTGTCCGGCAACGCCTTTTGACAGCGGTGTCGGGCGGCGAAGAGTCGGCATATCGAATTCCCGTGCCGAGACATTCCGGCAGTCTGTAAACGCCGCGACCATAGTCTTGTTGCTGCACTGCACAATAAATAAATTTAGCGTTTCGATATCCATCTGGGGCGGGAACAACCGAACGGGGACGCCGTTTCGGGTGGACGGCAATCGAGCCGCGGAAATCAATTGGACTGGAGAATGCTGTGTCTGCTCCCGAAAACCTGACCGACCTCTATACCGGCGAACTGCAGGATCTCTGGTCGGCAAACGACCAGATGGCCAAAGTGCTTAAAAAAATCAGCGGGAAAGTAAGCGATCCCGCCTTGAAGGATATGCTGGCAAAGTCTCAGGAAGGGATTGCTCGCCATACCGAACTTTTGAAAGACCTGCTCGAGGCATCGGATGAAAAGGTCAAAAAAGAGCATTGCAAGGGCATGGAAGGCCTCGTTGCCGAAGCCATCAAGCACACGACCGAAGAGGCACCGGAAAAAGGCCCGGTGCTCGACGCCCTTATCATTGCGCAATACCAGCGCATGACGCATTATGGCATTGCCGGGTTCGGCACAGCGGCATCCTACGCCGGAACACTCGGACTGAAAGACGCTGTCAAGAGCCTCGATCAAGCCACCAAGGAAATATACGGCGGTGATGAGTATATGACCAAACTCGCCGAAACTTCGGTCAATATCAACGCGACCGACTGAACAGCGGCAGTTCACGACGGGGGACGCAGGACCGGCATGATGAAAAATGTGGCGATCCTTGACTGCCTGATCATCGGCGGCGGCCCTGCAGGACTGACCGCCGCCATTTATCTCGCCCGTTTTCACTTGAAAGTCCGAGTGATCGATGCCGATGAAAGCCGGGCCAGGTGGATACCCTGCACGCATAATCATGCGGGCTATCCATCGGGCATCGCTGGTGCTGCATTGCTGGATGACATGCGCGAACAAGCGCGAAACTTCGGGGTTGTGATCGAAACCGCGCGGGTGACGCGGCTGGGTGCCGCGGGCGACGTGTTTGAAGCCGAGTGGGGCAACGGCACGCATTTTTCAAGATCGGTGCTGTTGGCGACCGGCGTTGTAAATCGCAAACCGTCGATAGCCCAGCCTCTGCATGACGAAGCACTCGCGCGGGGGTTGTTGCGCTATTGCCCGGTTTGCGACGGGTATGAAGTGACGGATAAAAATGTCGGTGTTATCGGCACCGGATCCGCGGCGCTCGCCGAAGCTGTCTTTCTGCGCAGTTTCACCGAATTCGTAACACTGGTCGCGCCCGAAGGTAGCCATGATTTTAATGCAGAGGACCAAGCAAAGATCGCACAATTCAACATTGCGCTCATCGATGGGCCTGCCCAGGTTTTGAGGATCGACGGTAAGCATCTGATCGTCGGGTGCAGTGCTGGCGAGCTTGCCTTCGACAGCGTTTATCCAGCACTCGGCTCCGACGTGAATTCCGATCTGGCGGTCGCCCTCGGAGCCAAGACGTCTGACGAAGGCGCAATCATCGTTGATGGCCATCAGCGTGCGGACGTCCCCGGTCTCTATGCCGCAGGCGATGTCGTGCTCGGGCTCGACCAGATAAGCCATGCAATGGGAGAAGGCGGCGTTGCGGCGACAACGATCCGCAACGACTTGGCAGCAGCGCATCCGATGATGCGCGAACACGCGCGGGTATAGCGCTTCTTCGGTAGCGTCACGCACATTAAACACAGGTATCTGTATGTACGAAATTTCCGGTTATCATGTGCTGCTGGCGGTCCTTGGCAGCGCGATCGTGCTTTCGCATTGGCTGCCACGCTGGGTTTCGGGTCGCGAGCCGGCGGCATCGGCTTTGCTGATCGGTTTCGGGTTTCTCGCCTTCGGTTTCATTCCCGGAATGCCGGAAGCGCTTTCGCCGATTACAAGCCCCAAGCCGTGGGAGGTCGTCAGCGAATTGTGCGTCATCGTCGGTTTGCTGGGTGTGGGCCTGCGCATCGATCGCCTGCGTTCGCTTGCCACATGGCGACCGACAATGCGCTTGTTGCTCGTCGCGATGCCGCTTTGCATAGTTGCTGTCGCGCTGCTGGGCTGGTTACTTGCGGGTATGACTTTTGCAGGCGCACTGCTGCTGGGCGCTATCCTTGCGCCGACAGATCCGGTGCTTGCCGGGGATGTTCAAGTAGGCGCTCCGCTTGAGGGGGGCGAACACCCGGTGCGCTTTACCTTGACGGCCGAAGCCGGGCTGAATGACGGCCTTGCCTTTCCCTTTGTCTATCTGGCGCTGGCGATTGCAGCGGCAAGCGTTGTCGATCTGTCTTTGCTGGGTGAATGGCTGGCGCGCGACGTCGTTTATCGCATTGCTGTTGGCGCCCTCGCTGGCGTCGCAATCGGGTGGGTGCTTGGCAAAATATTATTCGACTGGCCTCGAAAGAACGCGCTTGCCGAAACCGAGTCAGCGCTGACGGCATTTGCCGGCGTGCTCATTGTTTATGGCGTTACCGAACTCGTCGAAGGCTACGGCTTCATCGCCGTATTTGTCGCGGCGCTCACCTTGCGCCGCGTCGAAGCCGGACATGCGTTCCACGCCAAATTGCACGATTTTGTGCAGTCTATCGAACATGTTTTGACATCGATCCTGCTCGTCGCGCTTGGCGCTGCTATTCCGACGCTATGGCCGCATTTGACAATTCAGGGTGCCGCGATCGGTCTTTTGCTGCTTCTGGTCGTCCGCCCGTTGACGGCGTGGACAGGCTTGGCAGGGGCGATGCCGCATCATCGCGAACGCGCTGTCGTGGCGTTTTACGGTGTGCGCGGCATTGGCTCGATTTACTATATCGCCTATGCCGGAAGCCACTTCGAACTGGTCAACGAGGCGGCACTTTGGGCAATCGTCGCGTTCACGATTGTCGTATCAACCGTCATTCACGGATTCACAGCGGGCATTGCGGTCGAACGCGCGACGGGCGAGACTGCCGGTGGCCAGGCGGTTTGAACCACGGTGGCTTTGGTGGTCGGTAGAGCGCCACGAAAAAAGGCCGGAGCGAACGCCCCGGCCTTCCTTTAAATCAGGTGATCTACCCGACTGCGCTTAGAATCGCACACCGAGACCGACAAGCACCTGGTGCCTGTCAAGATTGGTATCGATGTCGGCCGCGCCGAAATCGAGATTCTTGTAGTTCGAATAGCGATATTCGGCTTTCACAAACCCGCTTGGGCCAAAGATATTGAACTTCTGTTCAACGCCTGCACCGATCCGATAGCCATCAAGCGTAACACCTTCGGTCGCAAGAAGCCCTTGACCGTCATTATATTCAGCCTTCAGCTTGGCGTTGGTGTAACCACCCTTGGCATAGATCATCGTTGATGGGCCGGCCGCAAAACCGAGGCGTGCGCCGACGTAAAGGTCACGATCCGTATCGAGACGGGCACTGTCGCCGACAGCGATCAGTTCGTTGCCACGACGCTTGGTTGTCGAGTCAGTTACTTCGCCTTCGATGCCGGCAATGACGCCGCCCAACTGGAAGTCATAACCAGCGTTGACGCCATACAGAACGCCATCGGCACTGTCGTCGAGATCGGCATCACCGACGCCGATGGCATCATAACCGGCAAGTGCTTCGACGTGCGCACCCGTGAAAGGCGCATTTTCCTGCGCGAGTGCGGGGGCAACGGCTGCTGTCGCCAAAAGAACAGCAGAAAATACGATACGCATAACAAGCTCCTGATACTCTCCGGACTGGAGAGGAGAGAGAGCGCCTGACTGGCACGATAGTTTCATGAACCTAAAACAACGAGAAAATGGCGTGGCATTTCCGCAACACTATGCCGACTGGCTATCGCGCTCGTCATTCAGAAAGCTGATCAGCGCGACCTCAACACTACTCAGATGTTTGCGCGATCGCGGCGATTTTAACGGCAAACGCGCAGTGTCGCGCTGCTGGACAGCTTCGATGATGGCGGGATGAACATAACTTTTGCGGGCAATCGCCGGCGTGTTGCCTAGCTTCTCGGCGACCTCGGTGAGCATATCCTTGAGGTTTGTCTGTCCTTTGCTGCTGACGAACACGCTGAACGCGATCACGCTTGCGCCCCATGTCCTGAAATCCTTTGCCGTAAATCCTTCGCTGTGGGCGCGCAGATAATCGTTGATGTCGCCCGATGTGATCGCGCGAGTCGCACCATCCGCGTCGGTATACTGAAACAATTCCTGGCCGGGTTCGGCCAGACAGCGTTTAACAATGCGGGCCAGCCGCCGATCGTCGATCGAAACAAGCTGCGCCTTTCCCGACTTTCCGATGAAGCTGAGGGTAACGCGCTCGCCGCGGACATTGGCGTGCCGGTTGCGCAGGGTGGTTGCACCGAAGCTCTTGTTCGCTGCGGCATAAGCGCGGTTCCCCACGCGGATCTTGCCTTGGTCAAGCAACTGGATAACCGCCGCAACGATACGCTCGCGTGACATGCCGCGGCGGGCAAGGTCGCGCTCGATCTGTTTTCGGATCGCGGGCAG
The DNA here is from genome assembly GCA_043737475.1 of Sphingomonas sp. Taxonomy (GTDB): domain Bacteria; phylum Pseudomonadota; class Alphaproteobacteria; order Sphingomonadales; family Sphingomonadaceae; genus Sphingomonas_O. The sequence continues at coordinate 13,540 of JAYTAP010000023.1, read as the reverse complement.
GGCAGAGCCGAACGCGGCACAGCGTCCGTATTTTTCCGCATCCTGTCGTGCGCGGAAGTCGGCGTGATAACGATATTGCAACCGACCGCGACCATCGACGCCCGTCGCCTGAATGTGCCCCGCTGCATCCATGCAATACCAGGCGTCACGATAGGCCGGTGGCAAAGCAATAGCGTCAAGTCGGCTTATTAGTCGAGCGGAAGAGACTGCCCGGCCGGTCAGGCTGAGATATTGCCAGCGCTCGCCGCGGCGTTCGCGCGTGTAGCCTTTCTCGAAACTTTCGACGTAGCGCAGGCCGGGCATCGTGATCTTTTTGTCACCTGACTGAATTTGACGTGGGCCTGTAAGAACCCAACGGTCGAACGCTTGTTCCTTGCGCCAGTCGCAAAAAATGTCGCTGAAATCTGGTCGGGGAAAGAGGATTCGAACCTCCGGCCCCTGCCTCCCGAAGGCAGTGCTCTACCGGGCTGAGCTATTCCCCGACCGATCCGGTGCGCGTCCACGAATGTTCGCTGCGATCTCGTCATTAGCGGGGGCATCTAAATCTATCAACCCAGCGCACCCAGCATTGCGTCGATGTGCGTGAACTTCTCCCGCGGGGCACCTTCGCGCGCGCGCGCCATTTCTGCGGCATCTATTTTCTGCCAGTCGCGAAAAGTGACGACGTTGATGTTCCGCGCCGCAAGCAGTGTATCGAGCGCTGGACCACCGTCTTTCCCCCCGCCGTCGCCGATGTCGGCTGCAATCAGGTTGGCAACCGCATAACCATCGGGCCGGTTGGTACCGATTGTGCCGCTCGGCCCTCGCTTGGCCCAGCCGACGCAGTAGAGTCCCGGCAAGATGCGTCCGTCATTATTCGCGAACCGGCCACTACCATGTTCGTAGGGGACGCCGTCGATGGGTGGCGTCTGATACCCGATGCAGGCGACAATCAGGCTGGCGGGTAACGCATAGGTCTCACCGGTGCCGACCGAGCGGTTGTCGGCGTCAAGCGTGGTGCGCTCGACGATGACACGCTCTGCCTGTCCATCGCCTTCGATGCGGACCGGCATGGCAAAAAAGTCAAAATCGATCGTAAAGCGTTTGCCCCCGAGCGGCTCGCTGGCGTAGTTGCGTAGATGCGCCACTGATTTGCGCATACCGGGTTCGAGCAGCGCATCGTCGTCGAGTGGCGGCAAGTCGGCTGCATCGACGCAGGGCTGCGCGCGCTCGAGATGCCCGAGTTCGCCGAGCTCCTTCGGCGTCATCGCAATCTGATGCGGTCCGCGGCGTCCGAGTATTGAAATGCGGACGATCCCCGAACCGTCGAGCGCATCGAGCGCGTGTTTTGCGATGTCCGATCCGGCAAACTCGGCGCGCGTCTTCGACAGGATACGAGCAACATCGAGTGCCACATTGCCATTGCCGATGACGACCGCGCCGGGGCCGTGCATCGCTGGCTCGATCCCGGCATGATCGGGGTGGCCGTTATACCAGCCAACGAACGCGGCCGACCCGACGACGCCGGGCAGATCCGCACCGGGGATATCGAGCATACGGTCGTTGGGAGCCCCCGTTGCGAGGACCACAGCGTCATAAAGCGATTGCAATTCGCCAACGCTGATATCGCTCCCGACAGTTACATTGCCGACAAAGCGCACGTTGTCCGCTAAATTTACGGCTTCGTATCGGCGATAGACGGCTTTGATCGATTGATGATCCGGCGCGACGCCCGACCGGATCAAGCCATAAGGGACGGGCAGCCGATCGATAATGTCGATGCGAACATCGCCGCCGAACGCCTTTTGCGCGGCTTCGGCAGTATAATAACCCGCCGGTCCTGATCCGACGATTGCGATGTGGCGCATGCCATCCCCTTTTGCTTTGACGACGGATGCTAACGCGTCCGCCGTCCTATGCAAGATCGGGTGTGTTGCTTAGCGGTTGTTGGTCGTCGCCTTCGGTGCCGCTGCCGCCGCATCGGACGGCAGGCCACCAAGCTCGGTCACCAGTTTGCGATAGGCATCGAGATAGGCAAGCACGATGATCTGGCCCAGCGCCGTATCCTGATAACCGCCGCCTGCCGCGCCACCAAAGCCGCCGCCCGCGCCGAACAGGCCACCGCCCGCACCGAAGCTGGTATCCGTCTTGCGGGCATAGCCTTGCGTCAGGGCTTCTTCTTCAGTGGTGCGCGCATTAACGATCGACAGTGTGACGTTCGCTTCGCCTTTCTTCACGTTGATGCCGCCTGCAACCGCACCAGCCAAGCGACCGACGCCACCGAACAAGCCGCCCAGCGCACCGAGCGCTGCACCCGCGCCGCCGCCGCCCGAATTGCGGTTGGCGGTCACGATATTGGGTTCAAGATAGTAATCAGCCGTCTTGACTTGGCCTTTGCCGAGGTTCGAACCACGCTGCAGTTCGCCATCGTCGGCCATGGCGCGTTCCATGGCGCGGCTCTGCATGGCGCGGCCGCGGTTGACGAGGCCGAAGCAGCCCGATTGCTGGACGAATACCTTCAGGATATTTTCGGGGCTGCCGAGGTTGTAATCGCGCCACCACTGTGTGTCGGGCTCGACGATGGCGACGGTCCCGATGCGCTTTGCACAACGCGGAATCGTTGCTTCGGCTTTCGTCTGGAGCTGCTTTGCCGACGATGCCTTATTGCCGATTTGCGCCACTGCAGGCGTTGTTAGCAAAGCGGTTGCCGCCGCAGCGAATATGAACTGACGCATGTGATTTCCCCTCAAAAGCCAAGTACGCCAGTGTATTGGTCGTCACGCGGCGACGGATGCGACCCGGCCTTTAGCCCATCTAGCAGCGCGCTGGTTGCTCCGCTAGAGGCCTTGGCATGACACCTCTCGACAAGATCCGTAACTTTTCAATCATCGCGCATATCGACCATGGCAAATCGACGCTGGCGGACCGGCTGATCCAGACGACAGGGGGCCTCTCAGCGCGCGAAATGTCGGCGCAAGTGCTTGATAACATGGACATCGAGAAAGAACGGGGCATCACCATCAAAGCGCAGACTGTGCGGCTCGACTGGAAGGGCTATGAGCTCAACCTGATGGACACGCCGGGGCATGTCGACTTTGCCTATGAGGTATCACGCTCGCTCGCCGCTTGCGAAGGCGCGCTGCTTGTGGTCGATGCGGCACAGGGCGTCGAGGCACAGACGCTCGCCAATGTGTATCAGTCGATAGAATATGATCACGAGATCGTGCCGGTCATCAACAAGATCGATCTGCCCGCAGCCGAACCCGACATGGTGCGCAAGGAAATCGAGGACATCATCGGGCTCGATGCCAGCAATGCGATCTTGACCAGCGCGAAATCGGGGATCGGGATCGAAGCGGTGCTCGACGCCGTGATCGAGCGCATCCCACCGCCCAAGGGCGACCGCGATGCGCCGTTGAAAGCAATGCTCGTCGACAGCTGGTACGACCCCTATCTTGGCGTCGTCATCCTGATCCGCGTCATCGACGGGGTCATCCGCAAGGGTCAGGAAGTGAAGTTCATGGCAGCGGGGACGCGGCACCTCGTCGATCGTGTCGGTTGCATGCGACCCAAGATGGAAATCCTGAGCGAAATCGCAGCCGGTGAAATCGGGTTCATTACCGCGCAGATCAAGGAAGTGGCGCAGACGCGGGTCGGCGATACGATTACGGACGCAAAGCGACCGGCGCTGCAAGCACTGCCGGGGTTCAAGGAAGTCCAGCCGGTAGTGTTCTGCGGTCTGTTTCCAGTGGACGCTGCGGACTTTGAGAAGCTGCGCGAGAGTATTTCGAAACTCCGCCTGAACGATGCGTCTTTCTCGTTCGAGACCGAAAGCAGTGCGGCGTTGGGCTTCGGTTTTCGATGCGGGTTTCTAGGGTTGCTCCATCTTGAAATCATTCAGGAGCGACTGACGCGCGAATATGACCTCGACCTGATCACAACCGCGCCGTCCGTGGTCTATGACATCCATCTGCAGCACGCCGATCCGGCGGGGGTAAAGATTCTGCACCTCCATAACCCATCGGACATGCCCGACCCGAGCCGGATTGAAAGCATCGAGGAGCCGTGGATCGAAGCGACGATCTATGTGCCCGACGAATATCTGGGGTCGATCCTGAAGCTGTGTCAGGACCGGCGCGGCATCCAGAAGAACCTGACCTATGTCGGCGGCCGCGCGCAAGTAACATATGAACTCCCGCTCAACGAAGTCGTGTTCGATTTCTATGACCGGCTGAAATCGCTGTCGAAAGGCTATGCGAGCTTCGATTATCACCAGATCGGCCATCGCCTGGGTGACCTTGTGAAGATGAGCATCCTCGTGAATGACGAGCCGGTCGATGCCCTGTCGATGATCGTGCATCGTGGAACGGCGGAAACGCGCGGGCGTGGCATGGTCGAACGGCTGAAAGACCTGATCCCGCGCCATTTGTTCAAAATCCCGGTGCAGGCAGCGATCGGCGGTAAAGTGATTGCCCGCGAAACCATTGCGGCCATGCGCAAGGACGTGACCGCCAAATGCTATGGCGGCGACGCGAGCCGCAAGAAAAAGCTGCTTGAAAAGCAGAAAAAAGGCAAAGCCCGGATGCGCGAATATGGCAATGTGAGCATTCCGCAGGAAGCGTTTATCGCCGCGCTTCGGATGGGGGACGAGGGGTAGGGGGTTACGGCGGGTTTGTAGTGGCTTGCTGACTGCTTGCTGATGGTCTTTGAATAGACAAAGCCGCCATGATTGAGTGCACCAATCTAGCTTTGAGGCATTTTTGCGAAATTGAATTGAGCTTCTGGAGGCGTAATCCAGGACGCTGCGTCGCTGAGATAAACGTTGGACACGGGCACGAAGTTTGAAGAATCGGTAAGTGTCGAAGCAAAGAAGTTCATTAAATGCATCGCGCCTGAGGATTGTGCATGGACCCGCGATCCGCAGCTGGAACAATGCGTCGTCGTGACCAAATGCCCGGCCTCCGACGTTCGCACAAATTGTATCGTATCACCATTAAGCCGAAAGCTTTCAACCAACACCGAGAACGCGGAAACATAGGGTCCGCCACTAAGTTGCTGGCACGATCGGCAGTGGCAATTCACCGACCACACAGGCGACATCGAACAGGTGAACTGCACCTGCCCGCAAAGGCAGGAGCCGGTTATGGGCGGCTTCATTGCTTCCAATGTTTTCACACTATTCCTGCGAGCGCCTTTATCGGTTTCTTAGCAGCGGTTCGCCGGTGAACCAGAAGGGAGAAAAAAGAATGGCAGCTTTTACAGAGCGGTGGCAATCGGGCTAACGGCAGAAAACTTGTCGTTTGCCGCCGGTCCGCTACCTTTGACGGTTTTGCTACCCCTGCTAACAGGCAGAAGTGGTTATAGCGGGCGTTGCCGACTTGAGCCGCCGACACACCGCCGATCGATAGTGGCGAACTGTGTTACGACGTGGCACAGGAGATTGGCGATATCGGAAGATTAATTGGTGCATGACTTACGAGGCGGCCAAATTCATCCATATCATTGGCGTGGTGGTGTTACTCGGCAACGTGACCGCCACGGCGATCTGGAAACTATTCGCCGATCGAACCGGTGATCCCAAAATCGTGAGCTTTGCCCAACGCCTGATCACTTTAACCGACTGGAGCCTGACCTTTTGGGGCGTCGTTCTGACCATCGCGGGGGGCTATGCTGCGGCCACGATCGGAGGGCTCGATCCGCTCTCGGACAAGTGGCTGGTAATCGGTCAGCTCTTGTTTGTGCTGTCCGGTGCATTGTGGCTCGGCGTCTTGGTCCCACTCCAATTGCGTATGGCCAAAATGTCCCGGCAATTCCAGATTGGCGACCCGATCCCGCCGGCCTATATTGCGGCGAGCCGCACGTGGTTTATCGTTGGGCTCATCTCGACAGTGCCGCTTATTGCGGCGGTATGGGTCATGATCGTCAAGCCCTCTTGAACGCGAGCGCACCGGCCCCACATTTTTCCCATCCCGGCGGCAACACCCCGCCGATGAGGACTACCAACATGACCGACCTTCGGCCTTTTGCCTCGCTCGGCGCTGCCAATCATGGCTGGCTTGATGCGCATCACCATTTTTCGTTCGGCAATTATTACGATCCGGCGCGGATGGGGTGGGGGAGCATCCGCGTATGGAACGATGACGTGATTGCGGCGCAAACGGGCTTCCCGCCGCATGGCCATCGCGACATGGAGATCATCACTTATGTGCGGTCGGGTGCGATCACGCATGAGGATTCTCTAGGGAACAAGGGCCGAACCGGCGCAGGCGATGTTCAAGTGATGAGCGCGGGCACCGGCGTTCAGCATGCCGAATATAACCGCGAGGACGACGCGACAACGCTGTTCCAGATCTGGATCGAGCCCCGCGCGGGCGGAGGTGCGCCGCGATGGGACATGAAGCCTTTTGCGAAGGATGGCCGGTCGGGTGCCTGGCAATTGCTGGCGAGTGGCTTCGGCGAGCCGGACACGCTCGAAATTCGGACCGATGCGCGGATCTACGGCGCAGTGGTGAAAGCAGGCGAAAGCCTGACGTACAACGTCGGCGCAGGGCGGCATGCCTATCTGGTGCCGGCAATCGGGCGGATCGATGTCAGCGGCACGGTGGCAGATGCGCGTGACGGGGTCGCGCTGGGGGGCGGGGCCGTGACGATTACGGCGCTCGACGACAGCGAAATCGTGATGGTGGACGCGGTTTAGCGCCTGCGCCTATAGCGCGGGCATGCTGCTTGCCGACTGTGTTCTTTTTATCGATGCCGAAGCCATGATCCTCGACAAGCCGGCGGGGCTTGCGGTCGACGCGCCGCGCGATGGTTCGCTTAGCGTGATGAACCATCTCGATTCGCTGCGGTTCGGGTTCGAGCGGCTGCCATCAATCGTGCATCGGTTGGATCGTGATACGTCGGGCTGCCTGCTGCTGGCGCGCAATCCGAAAGCCCAGAAGAAATTCTCGCAGGCGTTCGAGGCGGGGACGGTGGTCAAGACCTATCTCGCGGTGCTGGCGGGGGTGCCCAAGGAGCCCGGCGGGACGGTTGATATGGCGCTGAACAAAGTCAGCACGCGCGAGGCGGGCTGGCGGATGATTCCCGAACCCAAAGGGCAGCGCGCGGTGACACACTGGGAAACGGTCACCTTCGGCGATGGCAAGGCGCTGGTGCGGTTTCGACCGGAGACGGGGCGGACGCATCAGTTGCGCGTTCATGCCGCAAGCGGGATCGGCATCGCGATTGCGGGGGATCCGGTTTATGGATCGAAGGGCGCACACATGCTGCTCCATGCCGAGACATTGTCAGTCCCGCGCGAGGGCAAGGCGGCGGCGATGGCGCGTGCCCCGTTGCCGCCTCATTTCCCCGAATGGGCGCGGAATGCCATCGGCTGACTGGCCCGCTTTACCCGAAGAGGCACTGGAAGAGCGGTTTCTTGCCGGAACGGGGCCGGGCGGGCAGAATGTGAACAAGGTGGCGACGGCGGTGCAGATGCGGCTTGATGTCTATGCGCTGCGGCTGGCACCGTCGGTGTACATGCGGCTAAAGGAAATGGCGGGAAGCCGATGGACCAACGACGGCGAGATCGTGATTACAGCACGCGAACATCGTAGCCGCGAAGCCAATCGTGAGGAAGCACGGGAACGGCTCGCAGCGCTTGTGGGCAAAGCCCATATTGCGCCGGTGCGCCGGGTAAAAACGCGGCCGAGCAAAAGTGCAAGGGAGAAACGGATGGTCGGTAAAGCCGTTCGTTCGGATGTGAAAAAGGGGCGAGGGAAAGTGACTTTCGACTGATGTTCGACTTTAAATCCAGTGCCGCGACCAAGGCTGAGCAATGGGCCGATGTCCTTTCGGCTGCGGAAGCAGTCATGGCAGGCGAAAGCGATGCCGTCGCTAATATGGCCAATATCGCGTCGATTCTGTTTCATGGACTGCCCGATCTGAACTGGGCAGGTTTCTACCGCATGATTGATGGCGAACTGGTGCTGGGGCCGTTTCAGGGAAAAGCTGCGTGTATCCGGATCCCGCTCGGCAAGGGCGTTTGCGGGACGGCGGCGGCAACCGGTAAGACGCAACGGGTCGAGGATGTGCACGCGTTTCCCGGGCATATTGCGTGTGATGCCGATTCACGGTCAGAGCTGGTCGTGCCGATCGTGATCGACGAGACGGTGTTCGGCGTCATTGATCTCGACAGTCCGACGCCCGCGCGCTTCGACAGCGACGATGCCGACGGGTGCGAGGCGCTAGCGGCGCTGATAGGTTCCAATTCGGGACGCGCGGTGCTCCACCCAAACTAGTCTTAATGCCGCATTAATGCTAAAAAGTCTTTAGAAACAGCGCGCGATCGCGCTGTGTTTGGATTGCGATCGGGGAGTGTTTACCATGCGGAGCCTTGCATTTACGGGCGTTGCGCTTGCTGCGCTGATCGTTTCGCACCCCGTTCGCGCACAGACCGACTCGCGCGTCGGCGCGCCCCCGCTGACCCCGCCGGTAGCGGGATCGACCGGCACGGCCGACCAGCGCCGCGCACCGATAATGCCAATTTCGGGGGCAACGGGGACAGCCGACCAGCGCTCTGCCGTCGTCCCGGTCGAGATGGCACCGATGATGGGCGCAGCTCCCCGACGAGCGGTCCGGCGTCTCGAGCATCTACGCCCCTCCTATGGATTTCAGTTGCCGCAGGAATGGATGTCGGACGAATATGCCGTCGACTACCGAGACCATGGGCTCGATCGCCCGGCGCGCGGCTATGGCTGGTCGCGTTATCATGACGATATCGTGCTGACCGATCAGTGGGGCCGCGTTTATGATGTTGCAGGCGGCTACGACCGCGCGGGCGGAAATCGTGAGCGCGATACTGACGGGCTTGCCGGTGGCGTTGCTGGCGCTGCCGTGGGCGCGGTCGCAGGCAATGTCATTGCAGGGGCAGGCAGCCGCCTTGCAGGATCGCTCATCGGTGGCGGCGTCGGCGCGCTGGCCGGCCTTGCGGTTGAACGCGCAATTTCCCGAAACCGGCAGCGCGGGCCGCGTTATGACGATCGGCGTTACGGTGGCGCGTATGAGCGCGGCGGACACTGGAGCGGCAGCGAGTGGGGCGGACAAGCAGCGCACGGTAGTGGCCTTCAAGCATGTCGTTGCGGCGTAGAGACCGTAACCACGACGACGGTTACATATCATGGTGGCGGGGGCGGCTATATGGCGCCACGCGAAGTCGTTACATATGAAAACGTCTATGCGCCGGTGCGGACGAAATATCGCGCACGTGCTGTAACACCGACGGCCGACGGCAAGACGAGAGTGCGCACTCGGTTGCATACCAAGACGTATTAACTGTGTTGCTAACAGCTTAAAGCTTTGGCCGTGGCAGGCCTGCAAAAGTGACGAGACTTTCGGCACCGTCCTTGGACAACGCCGATACCCCGGCAAATGTGTCATCGACAATCACGCCGGCCAACGTAGCGTCGGTTGCAGTGCCCGCCACATCGCGTGAATTCGTCCAAATCGCCTGGTCTGCGCGGCGCCAACGGATCCGGTAGCCGGATGCGCCGGGAGCGGCAGTCCATTTAACAGTCATATCGGTCGATACGGCACCGCCGGCGACAGCGCTTGCGGGCGCTTCGGGCGCAGCAGCAAGCTGGCGGAGCATCGCGACGTTCAGCGCCGTGACCCTCGCAAGATAAGGGAAATCCATCCTTTCGGTCGTGTCGCCGTAAACCTTCCCGTTTTCGGTCCGCAAATCCTGATGCTGGGCATCGTAGTTTTCGACGCCGACTGTAAAGCGCACGGCGGGAAAGCCGGCTTCGAGCATGGGCGTGTGATCGCCACCACGCCCGAACCGATCAGGTCGGCGGACGGGGAACGCTGTAATCAGTTTCTTGGCGACTGCGGTCTGCGCCACTGCCTTCGCAAGCGCACGCGAGGGGCTGTCGTCTTCGCCGCCACTTGCGCGCCGCCATTTCAATGTTGCCGGATCGTCGGCTGCCCCGATGCCCTCGCTGAAAACGCGGACACGGTCTGCGACTTTGCGGCCGTCCTGACCGATGGTGTTGCCGACAATGTCATTGTTAAGCATGGCCGCCACGCGCCAGCCGCGTTCTTCGGCAATTTCGGCAAGCAGTTTGCCGCCCCACAGACCCTGCTCTTCCCCCGAAAGCGCAGCATAAATGATGGTCGCGCTGAATTTTTCTTTCGAGAGGAGACGCGCGGCTTCGAGGACAAGCGCAACGCCGGAAGCATCGTCGTTGGCGCCGGGGGCATCGCTGGTTGCGTCCATCGGATCGGTAACGCGGCTGTCGATGTGGCCCGCGATGATAACGACATGGCTCGGATCGCCGGTGCCGCGCTGGATGGCGAGAACGTTTTCGACAACGACGCCGTTCGGCGCTCGCGGACCATCGAAGCGCTTGTTCGGGCGCTCGACGGTCAGCCCTAGTTTCGTGAACTCACCAGCCGCCCAGGTGCGCGCCGCGCCGATGCCCCGTGTCGGATCAGTGGCGGATGACAGCGTATGTCGCGTGCCGAAGCTGACGAGTTTGTCCACTGAAGCTCGTAATGCGTTGGGGTCGGGTGCGGGTGATGCCGCGATCAGCAGCATGGCCGGAAAAGGGACAAGATATTTCATTCGCTAACTAACCCGATCGAGTGCCGCATTGTCCAGCCCGCCCGGCACGATCATGACGGGGCAGGGCAAGCTGCCGGCTTCGACGCCGGCAAAATGGGTGACCAGCGGCCCCGGTGCGCCGACCGAAGCGGCACCAAGAACGAGCGCCGCGATATTGGGATCCTCGGCAAGGATTTCGCGGATCAGGGCGATTGCTTTGCCGGTGCGAACAAGGATCGAGGGCTGTACGCCGGTTTCCTCGACGATGGCACCGGCAGCACTCTGGACGAGTTCTTCGGCATGTTCGCGCGCTTCGGTTTCCATCGTTGCCTGAATACCGCCGAACGCCACGAATTCGACCGGCTCGACAATGGCGAGAATCTGGACCGTCCCGCCGGTTTTTGCGGCGCGGCGTGTGGCGAACCTGAGTGCGACGCCCGCCTCGATCGTTTCGTCGATGACGACGAGATAAGTGCGCATGTTCGCTGGCGTCCCCTGCTTCTTGTGTAAGGCTGCGCCGCCCTGGCGATTTCTGCAAGCCCCCTGCTTGACCGCCACGGCTTGCTGTCCGATTGGAGCGGTCAACGACGCTACGGCACTCGCCTGATAAGGACGCTCGAATGGCCATCGAACTGAAAATGCCTGCGCTTTCCCCGACAATGGAGGAAGGCACGCTGGCCAAGTGGATGGTCAAGGTCGGCGATATCGTGAAATCGGGCGATCTGCTGGCGGAGATCGAGACGGACAAGGCAACGATGGAATTCGAAGCGGTCGATGAAGGGACGGTGTCGGAAATACTGGTTGCCGAGGGGACCGACGGGGTGAAGGTCGGAACCGTCATTGCATTGATTGCAGGGGAGGGCGAGGCAGCCGCACCTGTTGCGAAGGCGGCTGTGGCTGCACCGGCGGTTGAGGAAAAAGGTTACGGCGCTGACCCGGTTGCAGACGCGCCGATCGTGAAAGCCGAAGCGGCGGCGAAAGCAGCGACCGTTGACCCGACGGCAAAGGGTGCGCGCGTAGCCGCGTCGCCGTTGGCCCGGCGGATTGCCGAGCAGAAGGGTGTCGATCTGGCAGGCGTCAAGGGCACGGGACCGGGCGGGCGTATCGTGAAGGCTGACGTCGAGGGAGTTCAGGCTGCAACGGGGCTTCGACAAGCTCCGCCAAGTCGGGAGGCGGAAGAGCCTTTCACCAGAGCCGATTTGCCTGATGCTGTGGCCGGTCGAAGGATTGAAGGCCCAACCTTGTCGCCGAGCCCCCCCGCAACCGATATCCCTTACGAAGTCGTCAAGCTGTCGAACATGCGTAAAGTCATCGCGCGACGGCTGACCGAATCGAAGCAGCAGGTGCCGCATATCTACCTGACGGTGGATATCCGGCTCGATGCGCTGCTGAAGCTGCGCGGGGAGTTGAACAAGGCGCTCGAGACGCGAGGCATCAAGCTCAGCGTCAACGATATGCTGATCAAGGCGCTGGCCGCCGCGCTGATCGAAGTGCCTGCGTGCAACGTGTCGTTCGCAGGGGATACGCTGATCCAATATGCCCGTGCCGACATATCGGTCGCGGTGTCGATCGACGGCGGGCTGATCACGCCGATCGTGGCGGACGCAGCGAACAAGGCGATGAGCGCGATCTCGTCCGAAATGAAGTCGCTCGCGGACAAGGCGAAGTCGGGCAAGCTGCAGCCGCACGAATATCAGGGCGGCACCGCGAGCCTGTCGAATATGGGCATGTTCGGCATCAAGCAGTTCGAAGCCGTCATCAACCCGCCGCAAGCCATGATCATGGCCATCGGCGCGGGCGAAAAACGGCCGTATGTCGTCGACGACGCGCTGGCGATTGCGACGGTCATGAGCGCGACGGGATCGTTCGACCACCGCGCGATCGACGGGTCGGACGGGGCCAAACTGATGGCCGCGTTCAAGCGGCTGTGCGAGCAGCCGTTGGGGTTGGTGGCATGAGCGTTCCGGTGGCAGTCAAAGACGAGTGCTTATGGCTTAGCCATTTGCCTATCAGTCCGCTTAAGTCCGCTCTGACCAGTTTGCACTGCGGATCGAAAATCGACCTCTTTGTCGATGGTAGCCGCGTTACATTTGAACGGATGGCGCAAGGCAAAAATGCTGATCGGACAACCGGCATCAAACCCGTTGGCGATGCACGAGATGTGCGGCGAACGGCGTATTTGGAAGGTGCCCAGAGAACCGTTAATTTGGATTTCGCGGATAAAGCTGATGCCTGAAACCTACGACCTCATCATCCTTGGTTCCGGCCCCGGTGGCTATGTCGCCGCAATCCGTGCGTCGCAATTGGGCCTGAAAGTCGCCATCGTCGAGCGTGAGCGGCTGGGGGGGATTTGTTTGAACTGGGGGTGCATTCCGACCAAGGCATTGCTGCGGACGTCGGAGATTTATCACTATATGCAAAACGCTGAGGCTTACGGGCTGTCGGCCAGGGACGTGTCGTTCGACCTCGCCAAAGTGACCGAGCGCAGCCGCAAGGTCGCGGGGCAGCTGAATGCGGGCGTCAAGGGCTTGATGAAAAAGAACAAGATCACGGTGGTCGAGGGCGTCGGCAAGTTGACTGCGGTGGGGAAATTGTTGGTAACAACGGGTGACCAGACCCGCGACCTCGAAGCCAAGAACATCATAATCGCGACCGGTGCTCGCGCGCGCGACTTGCCGTTTGCCAAGGCCGACGGAAAGCGCATCTGGACCTATCGCCACGCGATGGTGCCGCCCGAAATGCCGAAAAAGCTGCTGGTCATCGGATCGGGCGCAATCGGGATCGAATTTGCCAGCTTCTACAACGATATGGGCGCGGAGGTGACCGTAGTCGAAATGCTCGACCGCATCGTGCCGGTCGAGGACGCCGACGTCTCAACTTTCCTTGAAAAGGCACTGAAAAAACAGGGTATGACAATTATGACCGGGGCGGGCGTCGAAGAACTTATCTCTACTCCTGACGGCGTCAAAGCCAAGATCA
>JAYTAP010000022.1:0-4940 GCA_043737475.1 Sphingomonas sp. | reverse complement strand
TGCAAGAGATTTCAGATGCCGTAGCGGCAGCCGCTTTCCGCCGCCTTGTCGCGCATTTGCAACACCGGCAGGACGCGGCAAACATCGATCTGATGGGGCTTGCAGGGTTCTGCCGCAATTGCCTGTCCGACTGGGTTGCCGAGGCCGGAGCCATGTCAAAAGACGAAGCGCGCGAGGCGATTTACGGGATGCCTTATGCAGCGTGGAAAGCCGGTCAACCTGACGCCACGCCCGAACAAGTGGCGCGCATGGCGGAAAGCGTTGCGAAGAACGCGCCGGCGCATTAGGCCGCGCGCTTAACTTTCCCCGGGGATCCCATGAGCGACATTATCCAGGCCGACCAGTTGCGCCTTTTGATCGAACGCATCGAGCGGCTCGAAGAAGAGAAAAAAGGCATTACCGACGATATCAAGGACGTTTACGGCGAAGCCAAAGCCGTCGGATACGATCCGAAAATCATGCGCCAGATTGTTCGCTTGCGCAAAATGGACAAGAATGATCGCGACGAGGCCGAAACGCTGCTCGACATGTACAAAACCGCGCTCGGGCTCGGTTAATCTGAAGGAGAAACCATGATGATCATGACCACCACGACCACCATCGAAGGCCGCCCGGTTCGCGAATATCTGGGCATCGTGACAGGCGAAGTCATCGTCGGCGCCAACATCTTCAAGGATCTGTTCGCCAGCGTCCGCGACATCGTCGGCGGTCGATCGGGCGCCTATGAATCGACGCTGCGTGATGCTCGCAAGACCGCGCTGGACGAAGCGGCTGCCGAAGCCCGCGCGCTTGGTGCCGATGCGGTCATCGGCATCGATCTCGATTATGAAGTGCTGGGGCAGGGCGGATCGATGCTGATGGTCACCGCATCGGGCACTGCAGTGAAATTCTGAGACGATGGCAGGTCACAGCAAATTCAAGAACATCATGCACCGCAAAGGTGCACAGGATAAAAAGCGCGCGGCGTCGTTTTCGAAGCTCAGCCGCGAAATCACTGTCGCGGCAAAGTCGGGCCTTCCCGATCCGGCAATGAACGCGCGGCTGCGGTCGGCGGTGATCACGGCGCGACAGGGCGGCATGCCCAAGGACAATATCGAACGCGCAATCAACAACGCGTCGAAAGGCGACGGCGCGAATTACGAGGAAATCCGCTACGAAGGCTTCGGCCCGGGCGGTGTCAGTCTCATCATCGAAACGCTGACCGACAATCGCAATCGCACGGCAACGAACGTCAAAACCGCGGTCTCCAAAAACGGCGGCAATATTGGCGCACCGGGGGCGGTCAGCCATGCCTTCGACCGGTTGGGCCAGATTACCTATCCCGTGAAAGCGGGCGACGGCGATAAGGTGTTCGACGCGGCCCTCGAAGCGGGTGCGGAGGACGTGTCGTCGTCCGAAGACGGCCACGAAATCTGGACGGCGCAGAGCGATCTCCACGAAGTTGCCAAAGCACTTGAAGCAGCTCTGGGCGAGCCCGAAGGCGTCAAACTCGCCTGGCGTCCGCAAGTAATGATCAGCGTCGACGAAAAAGACGCAGGCACGCTGATGAAACTCCTCGATGCCCTCGACGACGACGACGATGTCCAGACGGTGTGGGGCAATTATGACGTGTCCGACGATGTGATGGAGAAGCTCGGCTGATCATCCTCGGTCTCGATCCCGGCCTCGGCACGACCGGCTGGGGCGTGATCGCCGCGCAGGGTAACCGCCTGAGCCACATCGCCAATGGCCAGATCAAGACCGATCCCAAAATGCCGCTTGCCGACCGGCTATACGTCCTCGACACGCTGCTCGCCGACTTGCTTGCTGAGCATAAACCCGAAGGCGCGGCGGTCGAGGAAGTGTTCGTCAACATCAACGCGCAATCGACGCTTAAACTCGCGCACGCGCGCGGCGTCATCCTGCTGGCTGCGGCGCGGCGCGGGATCGTCGTCGGGGAATATGCCGCGCGACTAGTCAAGAAAGCCGTTGTCGGCACCGGCGCGGCGGAAAAAGCGCAGGTTCAGGCGATGCTGAAAATCCTGCTGCCGGGCGTCGTAATTGCCGGGCCAGATGCAGCTGATGCGCTGGCCGTCGCGATTTGCCATGCCCATCACGGCGCGGGTAGGACGGCGCGATGATTGCCCGCCTCACTGGAACGCTTGCCGAAACCGCATCGGATCACGCGATCCTCGATGTCGGCGGCGTCGGCTATCTGGTGCAGGCATCGACGCGGACGCTGACGACGATCGGACCCGTTGGAGGGACGGTGATGCTCCACACCGACATGCAGGTGCGCGAGGATTCGATGACACTGTTCGGCTTTGCAAGCAGCGAAGAACGCGAATGGTTCCGCTTGTTGACCGGCGTGCAGGGCGTCGGCGGGCGTGTCGCGATCGCGATCCTCTCGGTCCTTGACGCCACCGAACTAAACCGCGCCATCGCCAGTGCCGATGCCACGATGGTGACGCGCGCAAATGGCGTCGGCCCGAAACTGGCGGCGCGGATCGTCAACGAACTGAAAGGCAAAGTCGGCGGGACCGCACTGGGCGCGCCCGGCATCGTGGCGGTTGCGGGGGCGGCACAGGACGCGGTGTCGGCACTCATCAATCTCGGCTTCCGCCCCGCCGAAGCCAGCGTCGCCGTCGCCAAAGCCGACGAGGAATTGGGCAGCGGCGCGGGCCTCGATGCGCTCGTGCGGGTGGCGTTGAAGAAGGTGGCGCGGTGAGCTACTGCTTGGACCTCCCAAATGGGTTATCGATCGTGGGCAACTGGCTACACGATTGGCAGACGTTGATCAGTGGCCTCTTGGCGCTTGGAGCGGCATTTTGGGCGGGTCAAAAAATCCAAAAACAGATTCATCAGGTTGAGAACTTCAACCAAGATCAATCAAGGCGAAGGCTGAACGGCGGGCGCGTAAGGCTGCCAACAGCTCTCTCCGATTTAATGCGATACTGCCAAACGTCAGCGACAAGCATTGCGGAGACAATCGAACGGATGGCGCGCAAAGATGACGAGCATGCAGGTTTTGTCATTCTCAGGGGCGATCCTGAACTCGCAGAATGTGAATATCCTGCCCATGGGTCACAAACGCTAGCCGCGTTCGTCGAATGTCTTGACCATCGAGATGAAGAAAAGCACGTCGCCGAGTTACTGGCGAGTTTACAGATTTATGCCGCGAGATTTCAGACTCAGCGACATTCGAGACCCTATGGCGAAGACGAATTGATCGGCCTTCTGCTTGATTCTGGAAAAGTCAAATTTTTGGCTGAAGCAATGTTCAACTACGCTCGGTTCGCAGAAGACGGTTCTTTTGCAAAGGTCGGCACACTGAGCAACGAAGAGGCTTGGCGCGCAATCCAGCAATCTACCCTTGGCTTGGTGTTCGACCGTCCGGTCATCGATGGGTTCAGCAAAGTCATTGGAGACAAGGTAAATCGCTACATTGAATTGGACACATCTCCTTGGATTGAGAAGTTCGAAATTTGACCTCCCCTCTCTCCCCCCAACGGCAACCCGAAGACATTGACGCCGCGCTGCGCCCCAAGACGCTCGATGAATTCGTGGGTCAGAAGGCCGCGCGCGAAAATCTGCGCATCTTTATCGCCGCCGCAAAGGCACGCGGCGACGCGCTCGACCATGTTCTGTTCTTCGGCCCGCCGGGGCTCGGCAAGACAACGCTCGCGCAGATCGTTGCCCGCGAACTCGGCGTCGGGTTTCGTGCCACGTCCGGCCCCGTCATTGCCAAATCGGGCGATCTGGCGGCGCTGCTGACCAATCTCGAGGATGGCGACGTCCTGTTCATCGATGAGATTCACCGGCTTGCGCCCGCGGTCGAGGAAATCCTCTATCCCGCAATGGAGGACCGCGCGCTCGACCTGATGATCGGCGAAGGGCCGTCGGCGCGGTCGGTGCGGATTGATCTGCCCAAGTTCACGCTCGTCGGGGCAACCACGCGGCAGGGACTACTGACCACACCGCTGCGCGACCGCTTCGGCATCCCCGTGCGCCTGAATTTTTACACGGTCGATGAACTCGAAAAAGTCGTCACGCGCGCGGCCGCGTTGCTCGATCTCGATATTGCTCCCGATGGTGCTGCCGAAGTCGCCAAACGATCACGGGGCACGCCGCGCATTGCGGGTCGCCTGCTCCGCCGCGTCCGCGATTTCGCCAATGTCGCGGGCGATGCGACTGTGACGCGCAAGATCGCCGATGCTGCGCTGACCCGCCTTGAGGTGGACTCAATGGGCCTCGACGCAATGGACCGGCGCTATCTGAAGATGATCGCCGACATCTACAAAGGCGGTCCGGTCGGCGTCGAAACGCTCGCAGCAGGTCTCTCCGAACCGCGCGACACAATCGAGGAAGTGATCGAGCCCTATCTTATTCAGCTTGGTCTCGTCGCGCGGACGGCGCGGGGTCGCTGCCTGAATGCCGGCGGGTGGAAGCATCTGGGCCTGACGCCGCCTTCTGATCTTCAGGATGGTCTGTTCGATCAATAGCGTCGCGGCGCGGCTCGAAGCGCAGCACGCGCTCGCTGCTGCGCACGACAAAGCCAACGACCCCGAAGCCCGCGATCAGGAAAAGCCAGGTCTCCGGCCCCAGCCATGATGATAGCGCTTGTGCGCCAGCAAAAACGCTGCCGACCCCTTCACGAAAACCGTTACGACTCGGCGTCAGCGGCTTTTCGTCCCGACCTGTAAAGACAAGCGCTTCCTCGGACGGCGCGGGAACGGCACTGTTGTCTGTCTGCTCGATGGCGAAGTTACCAGGCTCGACGTCCTCGACAGCCAGTGCCGGACACACCCCCAACATCAGAAGAACAGCGATCGCGCCGTGCCGGATTTTCTGTTGCCCCATCACGCGGTTCTCTATCCGCTTCTGCCGTGGGGTGGTCAACATCGGCCACGCGCTCGGCCAGACGGTTGTAATTCACCGGCGAACGGGGATTCCCTCACTTC
>JAYTAP010000021.1:0-1941 GCA_043737475.1 Sphingomonas sp. | reverse complement strand
GTCGGCGCGATCGAGAAACTGCTCAAGAAAGCTGGTTGGTCGGTCGGCGATGTCGACCTGTGGGAAGTCAACGAAGCCTTCGCCTGCGTCGCGATGTTTGCGATGAAGGACCTCGGCATTCCCCACGACAAGATCAACGTCCATGGCGGCGCGACCGCATTGGGCCATCCGATCGGCGCCAGCGGAACGCGCATCCTCGTCACCCTGATCGGCGCGCTCAAGCAAAAGGGGCTCAAGCGCGGCGTTGCGTCGCTGTGCATCGGCGGCGGCGAAGCGACGGCGGTGGCGGTCGAACTGGCGTGATCGAATGACACCGATCCTGCTATCGATTGCGGCGACGATCATGGTCGCAACCATGCTGGTCCATTCGATCCTTGGGCAGAGCCGCTTGATCCGACCGCTGCTGGATGAGCACGCGGGCGTGATGCAGCGCCCGCTGGCACGGTTTATCGTGCCATTCGTGTGGCATTTGACGAGTTTGATCGGATTTATTCTGGCGGCCATATTGCTGGCGTGGGCGTGGGCGCCTGACTATGCCCAGTCGGTCGGGGTCGTCGCGACCGGAACCATCTTCACGATCGCCGGCGTGGTCGATGCGATCGGCAGTCGCCGCGAGCATGTCGGCTGGCCATTTCTCCTTGCGATCGGGTTATTGTCATTGGCGACGTTCGCGATTTCCTGAAATCGTGCTGCTTCCAGTCGCTCGTCTGCACCACAGCGCAGGGCCGATTCGCACCCGGTAGTAATTTCTGTTAGCCGTAAACGCCTCAACAGGGAGACGAAATATGCGCAAGATTTTGCTGATCGCGGCCGTTGCCGCTTTGTCCGCGTGCACTCAGAAAGCCGCCGAACCGGCCAACGATGCAAATGTCGCGATGGCCAACGACGCGATGGCGAATGATGCCATGGCCGGCAACACTGCGGCCAACGCAACGACTGCCGATGCCGCCGCGACGATGAACAATTCGACCTTCGAATATGTCCGCAACAGTCGCGCAATCCAATTGTCGGTCGACGCCACCGGCAATTATATCTCGAGCGCCGGCAAGGACCATATCGACCACGGCACCGCGGCGATGAATGATGGCAAATTATGCTTCACCAGCGCGATGACCAAGGACGGCGAAATCTGCTGGACCGACCCCAAGCTCGCGGTCGGTTCGTCGGGTGAGACCGTCAGCGACAAGGGCGAAAAGCTCACCGTCAAGCGGGTCGCTTACATCCCCAAGACGATGTGACGATTGTCTGATCCGACGATTTAACTGGCGGCGGTGGAGCAATCCATCGCCGCTTTTTCATTTGCGCGATCCGGGCCCCGCATAGGCCTGGCATTCGAGCTCGACCTTCGCACCGAGCGCCAGTCCGTTGACGCCGAACGCACTTCGCGCCGGGAAGCGGTGGCCAACGAAATATCCTGCGTAAATCTTGTTGAACGTTGGCCAGTTGGCCATGTCCGACAGCATCACGGTGCAATGCACGACATCGCCCCAGCCTAGCCCGGCGCTTTTCAGAACGCCGCCGATATTGTCCATCATCTGCCGCGCCTGGGGTTCGAACTCGGCGGGCAGACTGCCGTCGGCGCTTAGCCCGAGCTGGCCTGACAAATAGAGCATGTCCCCTGCCCTGACCGCGGTCGAAAATGGTCGGCCCGCGACCGGTGTGCCGAGATGCTTTACCCCAGCGCGCGGCGCGGCGACCGAGGGCGCAGCAAGCATCGCGGAAACGGCAAGTACGGCGGTGAGGTTCATGGCGCATCTCCTGATCAACTGGACGACGCGCTCAGCCTAGCACGCTCGCCCCCAATGCCAATGAAAAGCCGAACCTCGCGCCTTGCGAGTCCCTCCAACGACAAGGCGGCCCGGGTTTCCCCGGACCGCCTGATCGATTGCGGCCTTGCGGTCGCCTTCAGCTTTCAGTGGCCCTTAGCCCTTCTCCGGCTCC
>JAYTAP010000020.1:0-31962 GCA_043737475.1 Sphingomonas sp. | reverse complement strand
TGCCCGCTGCAGCCTGCAGGGCACCGCGCCGCGCGAGCGGTTCGCCGCCGGTCAGCCGGATGCGCTTGACCCCGCGTGCGACGAAGCGGTGAGCAAGTTCGACGATTTCTTCAAGGCTCAACAACTCGCTGCGCGGCAAGAAGATCATGTCCTCCGCCATGCAGTAGCGGCAACGCATGTCGCATCGGTCGGTCAACGAAAGCCGCACATAATCGATCCGGCGACCGAATGCGTCGTTCATTACTGGAGTTGCAGTGCTTTCTAAACGCATCGGCTTTCGCTAGACCGAAGTGGGCGTTTCAGCAATTGTCGAGTTGGCGAACATAACGCTGGCCGGGCTGCAAAAAATTGATGGGGTGAATGCTTGAAGCGATTTCCGACATCCGAAGCACTGGCGGCTCCGATCTTTCTGGTTGCCGATACGCGTCAGGAGGAATTGTTGAAATGCGTTCAAGCGCTCGGCTTTCAGGTGACGCTCTCAGATGGTTCTGCCGATGCAGCCGCCCGGTTCGTCACGAGCGGGGCGGCAATCTGTATCATCGATCTTGACGGGCACAGCAAAGTGGGGCTCGACGCGTTGACGGGCGCCGCCACGCTGCAACGCGGCGCAACGCTTGTGCTGGCGGCACCAGATGACACAGCACTGGACCGCATTATCGCTGGCGGCGCGACGCACTATCTGCCGCGCCCGTTCGCTGATGCGGACCTTGCCCGGATGCTCCAGCTGGCCAACCGTCATGTCGAACGGTTGCGCGGGCGACGCGAGCGGCGCGTGCCGCGTGATCTGTCCTTCGCGGTCGAGAGCGAAATGGGCGCCCGCGAACGCATCGCAGCGCGGCTTGCGGATGATCCGTTACCGCTCGGCATGCTCCTGATTGCGTTTACGCGGTTTGACATGATCAACACGGCTTTCGGTCGCGGCACGGGGGATGTTTTGCTTGCGGCCGTTGCCGAACGTATCGAGCCATTGGTCGCGGAATATGGCGGTGATCGAGCATTCCTGACGCGGATGGGCGGGGCCGAGTTTATCGTCACCGTCGAAGCGCTCGACGCCGACGCGCGCGAGACGCTGGCCAACCAGATTGTCGCGCGGATCGAGCGACCGTTTCTGGCCGACGGGCATATGGTGACGCTGGGTTGCCGGATCGGTATCGTCGAGAGCGCCCCAAAGGATACAGCCGTGCTCCTGATGCGCCGGGCAGGTGCTGCACTTGCCGAGGCACGCGCGTCCGACGGTTCACATGTCCGTGCGCTCAGCGCCGCCGACGAAGGGGCAGCGCTGTTCGACGTCAGCTTGCAGACCGATCTGCGCCGCGCGCTCGACCGCGATGAAATCGAAATCCTGTTCCAGCCGCAACTATCGATTGCCAGCGGCCGGGTGATCGGCGTCGAAGCGCTCGCCCGCTGGCAACATCCCGATCATGGTGAACTCGGCGCACAGACTTTGTTTGCTGTTGCCGAGCGCTCGGATTATCTGACGGCGTTGTCGGGGCACGTGCAGCGCCGCGCTGCGACCATCGCGGCGAACTGGCCGGACACCTTGCAAGCGCTGCGCCTCGCAATCAATCTCACGTCAGCGGATATTGCCCGTGCAGATTTCGTCACATCGTTCTTTGCCATGATCGACAGTACGGGCTTCCCGCGATCACGGCTGACGGTCGAAGTAACCGAGAGCGGCTTGATCGAGGATCTTGCCAGCGCCGCCACCGTGCTTGCCAGCCTCCGTGCCGGCGGATGCCGCGTTGCCATCGACGACTTCGGGACGGGCTATTCCAGTCTTGCCTATCTGAAAGCGCTGCCGCTCGATTACCTGAAAATCGACAAGGATCTGGCCGGCGACATTTCGGGTTCGACGCGTGACCGGATCGTCGTGCGCGGCGTGATCGACATGGCGCGTTCGCTGGGACTGGCGGTTGTCGCCGAAGGTGTCGAGACCGAAGAGCAACTGGCTTTGCTCGCGGCCGACGGCTGCAATTACTATCAGGGGTTCCTGTTTGCCCAAGCCGTAGGCGTCGATGAATTGGTCCGGCTCATCAGCGCAGACTGACGAGTTTGGCAAGCCCCTTTGACAACTGCAGCGCCCCATTCAGCCGTGCCTTCGGACCATCCCACTCGCGCGATATGCTGAGTTTCATGTCGGGGCGCAGTTTCGCAATACGGCCCAGTCGCTCGACATAGCCGAGCAGCCCATCGACATTGGGGAAACTGTCGTTCCAGAAACTGACCAGCGCGCCTTTTGCCCCAACATCGATCTTTGCGATCTGTGCCGTGCGCGCGTTGAGCTTGATACCTATCAGCGTCAGCAGATTCTCGGTCGGTTCAGGCAGCACGCCGAAACGATCGATCATTTCAGCGGCAAACGCTTCAATTGCGCCCGCATCGGTCAGATCGTTGATCCGGCGATACAGGCTCATGCGCAGATCGAGATCGGGAACGTAATCCTCCGGAATCAGGATCGGTGCATCGACCGTGATCTGCGGTGACAAATCGGCGGCACGCGCGGCCACGATGCCGCCGGCTTTGGCTTCCATGATCGCTTCTTCGAGCATCGACTGGTAAAGCTCGAAACCGACTTCGCGGATATGCCCCGATTGTTCGTCGCCGAGCAGGTTGCCGGCCCCGCGGATATCGAGGTCATGCGACGCAAGCTGAAAACCAGCGCCCAAGCTATCGAGATCGCTCAGGACTTTCAGGCGCTTTTCCGCGCCCTCGGTCATCTGACGTCCTGTCGCGGTTGTCATGTAAGCATAAGCCCGCGTTTTCGACCGGCCGACGCGACCGCGCAGCTGATACAATTGTGCAAGGCCGAACCGATCAGCGCGGTGGATGATCAGCGTGTTGGCACTCGGGATGTCGAGGCCCGATTCGACGATGGTCGTGGACAGCAGCACATCATATTTGCGGTCATAAAAGGCTGACATGCGCTCTTCGACTTCGGTCGGCGACATCTGCCCGTGCGCGGTCACCATGCGCACTTCGGGCACTTCCTTGCGCAGGAATTCCTCGATGTCGGGCAGGTCGGCAATGCGTGGCGCCACGAAAAAACTCTGCCCGCCGCGATAATGTTCGCGCAGCAATGCCTCGCGCAGCACGACCGGATCCCAAGGCATGATATAAGTGCGCACCGCGAGCCGATCGACCGGGGGCGTCTGGATGACCGACAGTTCGCGCAGGCCCGACATCGCCATTTGCAGCGTGCGCGGAATCGGTGTCGCGGTCAGTGTCAGCATGTGGACATCAGTCTTCAGCGCTTTCAGCCGCTCCTTGTGCGTGACGCCGAACCGCTGCTCCTCATCGACAATCACAAGGCCAAGCCGCTTGAATTCGAGCCCTTTCGTCAAAAGCGCATGCGTGCCGATAACGATGTCGATACGCCCGTCGCTTAGACCTTCCTTCGTCGTCTTGGCTTCAGGAGCGGAAACAAGACGCGAGAGGCGGCCGATGTTCAGCGGAAACCCCTGAAACCGTTCGACGAACGTGCGGTGGTGCTGGCGCGCGAGCAGGGTGGTCGGACAGATCAGCGCGACCTGATGCCCTGCCATGGCGGCCGTAAACGCCGCACGCAGCGCCACTTCGGTCTTGCCGAAGCCGACATCGCCGCAGACAAGGCGATCCATCGGAGTGCCGCTGGCAAGGTCGCCGAGAACGTCCTCGATGGCGCGGTCCTGATCGTCGGTTTCCTGATAGGGGAAACGATCGACGAACTCGTTGAAACTGCCATCGCGCTCGATCACGTCGGCGGGGCGCAGCGCGCGTTCGGCAGCGACAGCAATGAGTTCACCCGCAATTTCGCGGATGCGCTCCTTCATTTTCGATTTGCGGCGCTGCCACGCTTCGCCACCGAGCCGGTCGAGCGAAACACCATCGCTTTCGGAGCCATAGCGCGACAGTACGTCGAGGTTCTCGACCGGCACGAACAGCTTGTCGCCGCCCGCATAGGTCAGCGCGACGCAATCATGCGGGCTTTTGCCGACGGGGATCGACACGAGCCCTTCATATCGTCCGATGCCGTGGTCGCGGTGGACGACGAAATCACCCGGTGAAAGCATCGCAAGCTCGGACAGGAACGCGTCGGCGCTTTTCTTGCGTTTGTTGCGGCGGACAAGGCGGTCACCAAGCAGGTCCTGTTCGGTCACGATTGCGACCGCTGGCGCCTTGAAGCCGTGATCGAGCGGCACGACGACCAGCGCAACCGAGCCGCTTGCCGCGATCCCTTGCGCATCCTGCCAGCTGTCGGCCAATGCCGTGCGTCCGATACCGTGATCGGCCAGCAGGCCCGATATCCGTTCGCGCGATCCGGTCGAATAGCTTGCCAGGATCAGCCCGGTCTTCCCGAGTGTCCCGGCATAGTCCGCCAGCGCTTCGTAGACATTTTCCGAACGGCTGCGTTCGGCCCCGAAATCGCGCGGTCCGTCGATGCCGAAGTTCAACACCTTCGCCGACGCAGGTTCTTGGAAGGCCGTCGTCAAATGGATCGGCCGCTCGGCAATCGCGCTGTCCCAATCCGTGGCAGTCAGATACAGTGCTTCAGGGGGCAGGGGCCGATAACTCCCCGGATCGGCCGACGCCGCGCGGACGCGATTGGCATGGTAATCGGTGATGGCATCGAAACGCGCTTCAGCCGCGCCGATGCTGCCGGCATCGCGGACAATGATGTCGCTGTCGGTCAGGTGATCGAACAATGTCGCCAAACGATCCTCGATCAGCGGCAGCCAGTGATCCATGCCCGACAACCGGCGACCTTCGCTGATTGCTTGATAGAGAGGATCGCCCGTTGCCGTCGCGCCGAAGCGATCACGGTATCGCGTGCGGAAGCGCTTTATCGAGTCCTCGTCGAGCAGCGATTCGGACGCTGGCAGCAGCGTGAAGCTGTCGACCCGCGCGATGGTGCGCTGATCGGCCGGATCGAACGCACGGACACTTTCGATCTCGTCGCCGAAAAAATCGAGGCGCAGGGCATGCGCCATCCCGGCGGGATAGAGATCGACCAGACTGCCGCGAACCGCAAAATCGCCGGCATCGGCAACGGTTTCGCTGCGGATGTAGCCATTTGCCGACAGCAGTCTGGCCAGCGCATCGCGGTCGATCCGTTCGCCGGGGGCCAGTTTCGCTGTCAGCGCACGAAGGCGAAAGGGCGTAAGGGTGCGCTGTGTCACCGCATTTACTGTCGTAACCAGCAATTGCGGCTTCGTCGTCCTTGCTTGCAGCGCCGCCAGCGTTGCCATCCGTTCGGACGTAACCCGCAAACTCGGCGACGCCCGGTCATAAGGCAGGCAGTCCCACGCCGGAAACTGCAACATGTCGATCTCGGGCGCAAACCACGTCGCCGCATCCGCGACGGCGCGCATCGCCGCATCATCCGCCGCAATCATAACTGCGCGCGTGGCGGCGGCGCGCGTCAGGTCAGCCATCAGCGACGGCAAGAACCCATCGGGCACGCCTGAAAGCGTCAGCGGTGCCGACGCCGCCTTGATCTTCGCAATGTCAGTCATTCAGGCGTCGGGATGTAGTCGAGCTTTTGCATGGCCGTCATCAATGGCCCCGCGGCCCGCGCTGGCGGTTTCTTGCTGCCGATCGCCCAGGCCATGATATCGACGTCTTCTTCGTCCATCAGGCTTTCGTACCAGCTGATTTCGGCGTCGCTCCACGTGGCGGCGTAGCGGTCGTAGAACCCCCCGACCATCAGGTCCGCTTCCTTGGTGCCACGATGCCAGCTGCGGAAGCGCAGTCGTTTCAGGCGGGTTTCACGATCCAACGAGTGTCTCCAATGCAAAACGCCCCCCCGCGACAAACGCGGGGAGGTTGGTGTAGGACTGCCCTAACCATGCGACCCGATCTTCTCAATCCGCTATTCGCCGAAATCGAAGCACTGAAGGGCGTTGGCGCGGCGCTCGCAAAGCCGCTCGCGCGTCTGGAACTGGCGCGCGTCATCGACGTACTGTTTCATCTGCCGATCGGATCGGTTGTGCGTACGCGTGTCGATCGGCTCGATGATGCCGTGCCGGGAACGCAGATCGGCGTCGTCGTGACCCCCGTCGAGTACAAGCAAAGCGGAATGCGCGGGCCCCTGCGTATACAGGCCATCGACGTCGCGGGCGATTATCTCAGCCTCACCTATTTCGGTGGTCATACCGGCTATGCCCGCAAGTTGCTCCCGCTCGGCGAGGCCAGGCTCGTGACCGGAAAGCTCGAACTTTACGGGCAGGAACGCCAAATGGTGCACCCCGATCAGATTCTCGATCCGGGTGAAACGGTGATGCTCAAAGAAGCAATTTACCCGTTGTCGGAAGGCCTAACGACACGCCGCCTGGGCCAGCTTGCTGCTCAGGCAATCGCCCGTGCGCCTGACCTTCCCGAATGGATCGAGCCAAGCCTGATCGCCCAGCGCAACTGGCCTTCGTGGCGAGCCGCAACCGAAACCGCGCATTACACGCCCGAAGACGTGGGAGCACGCGACCGGCTTGCCTATGACGAAGTCTTCGCAAACCAGCTTGCCTTGATGCTCGTGCGCGCCTCGTCAAGGCGACGGCGGGGGTCGCCGCTGGCGGGGGATGGGCGGTATCGGGGTGCGCTGCGCTTGCCTTATGCGCTGACGGCCGCACAGCGACGGACAATCGCCGAAATCGCAGGCGACATGGCACAGGCCACGCCGATGGTGCGCCTGCTGCAAGGTGATGTCGGGTCGGGCAAAACGCTGGTTGCGCTTCACGCGCTGCTGATTGCGGTCGAAGCAGGCGCACAAGGGGCGTTGCTCGCGCCGACCGAGATTCTCGCCCGCCAGCACTTCGAAAGTCTGTCGCGGCTGCTCGCGGGCGTCGATGTCCGGATCGCGATCCTGACCGGGCGTGACAAGGGGCGTGTGCGCGAGGCAACGCTGATGGGGTTGGCCGACGGCAGCATCGATATCCTGATCGGCACGCACGCAATCTTTCAGGAAGCCGTGACCTATAAGCGGCTGGGGCTGGCTGTCGTCGATGAACAACACCGCTTTGGTGTTTCGCAACGGCTGTTGCTGACAAGTAAGGCGCAAACACCACCGCATCTGCTCGCGATGACCGCAACGCCGATTCCGCGCACGCTGACGCTGACCAACTACGGCGAAATGGACGTTAGCCGCATCGACGAAATGCCGCCGGGGCGAACGCCGGTCGAAACGCGCGTGATCGCCGCTGACCGGATCGACGAGATTGTGGAAGGTCTCGAGCGCCATATTGCCACCGGCAAGCAGGCCTTCTGGGTATGCCCCTTGGTAGAGGAAAACGAGATGGCGGATCGCGCTGCTGCAGAAGCGCGGGCGGCGTCGCTGAAGCTACGTTTTGGTGAGATCGTCGGCCTTGTCCACGGCCGCATGAAGGGGCCCGAGAAGGACGCCGTGATGGAAGCCTTCGCTGGTGGCGCGCTGAAAGTTCTTGTCGCCACCACCGTCATCGAAGTCGGTGTCGACGTGCCCAATGCCTCGCTCATCGTTGTCGAGGATGCCGAACGTTTCGGCCTTGCCCAGCTTCACCAATTACGGGGCAGAGTGGGGCGCGGTGCCGAAAAGTCGGTCTGTCTGTTGCTTCGCGGCAACGGCCTTAGTGAAACCGCACGTGCGCGATTGGCGCTGATGCGGGAAACCAACGACGGTTTCCGGATTGCCGAAGAAGATCTCCGGCTGCGCGGCGGCGGCGAAGTTCTCGGCACCAAACAATCGGGCGAGGCACGGTTTCGCCTCGCCACGGCCGAGCAAGTGCATGAATTCAGCCCCATCGCGACTGACGATGCGCGCCTGCTGGTCGATCGCGATGGCGGCCTCGATGGCCCGCGCGGTCAAGCGGCGCGGACGGCGTTGTATTTGTTCGAACGTGATTCCGCCGTGGCGCTGTTGCGATCGGGCTAGCTGAACAGCTTGCAGAAAACCGCCAGCTCATCGGGATCGATCGGATCACGGAACTGGACACCGACTCGGTCGGCAAGCACCCAGACGACTGTTGCCCGAATCCAGCCGATTGTCGGCAGGTCGATGCGCACCGGATCGCGTTCGCACAGTGGTGCTTCAGTGATCGCCATCAGGCCGCCGTTCGACAGATTGAGGATCTGCACGCCGAACGTCCGCCCCTCGCGGTCACACATCAGCGTGTCGAGCGCGACCGAGGCGCGTTCGCGCTTGCGCCGCTCGGTATCGAGCATTTGCGTCGTCATGTCGGGGGCTAGTGCGCTCATATGCACTTAATGCCCCGTCAATGCTGGCACAGCCGTCAACAGGCGCGGTTAAAGCGGCGCTTACCTTATTATCAGGCCATGAAGCTTTTTGCCCGCCGAAACGCGCACCGGCTCTGCAACAGGGGTGATCACAGAGTATTCGCTCGCCTTTTTACCATCGATTCTTGCGCCACCACCGGCGATCAGCCGTCGTGCTTCGCCCTTTGATGCGACAAATCCCAATGCAAGCAGCGCATCGACAATGTTGATCGCGTCGGTTGCGATGGAATGGCTCGGCAATTCGTCGCCTTTAACCTGATTGCCGTGCGCGAGTCCCGTCGCAGCATCGGCGAGGATTTTCTTGGCGTCGTTTTCCTCTTCGCCCTGGAGTGCTTCCAGACGCGCGATTTCGTCGAGCGGCAAATCGGTAAACAGCCGCAGAAACCGGCCCACATCCGCTGCTTGCGTGTTCCGCCAGAACGTCCAGTAGTCATAAGGGCGCAGCGCATCTTCGTTGAGCCAGATCGCCCCCGCTGCTGTCTTGCCCATCTTGCCGCCATCGGCCGTCGTGATCAGTGGCGTCGTCAGCCCGAACGTCTGTGCCCCGTCGATCCGCCGCGTCAGTTCGATGCCATTGACGATGTTTCCCCACTGGTCGCTGCCACCCATCTGCAACCGGCAGGCCGACCGCCGCGACAGTTCGAGAAAGTCGTACGCCTGTAAAATCATGTAGTTGAATTCGAGGAATGTCAGCGGCTGTTCGCGCTCGAGCCTGAGCTTGACTGAATCGAATGTCAGCATCCGGTTGATCGTGAAATGCTTGCCGACATCGCGCAGGAACGGAATATATTCGAGCGCGTCGAGCCAGTCGGCATTATTGACCATCACGGCATCGGTCGGGCCGTCCCCGAACGTCAGAAAGCGTTCGAACACGCGCCGGATGCTCGCGATGTTGGCGGCAATATCGGCATCGGTCAGGAGCTTGCGCGATTCATCCTTGCCCGATGGATCGCCGACCTTGGTCGTGCCGCCGCCCATCAGGACGATGGGCTTGTGCCCCGCTTGCTGCAACCGGCGCAGCATCATGATCTGCACCAGACTGCCGACATGCAGGCTCGGCGCGGTCGCATCGAAGCCGATATAGCCGGAAATGACTTGTGTCTGCGCGAGAGCGTCAAGCCCCGCCGCATCGGTCATCTGGTGGATATAGCCGCGCGTATCGAGCAGGCGGAGCAAGTCTGATTCGTAAGCCATGTCCGTCCCCCTAATGCCTATGCACCGATCTTGTCTAAGGTCGCCGCTTGGCTCTATGCGCAAGCATGATGCAATCGCTGATCCTTCACCCGCAGTGCCCCGCCGGATCGATCGTCCGGATCGATGCCGAAATTGAAGCCACCGCCACAGGCTGCCATGTGGTTTTCGTCGCGACCGGCGACGTGTCACAAATCAAAGTTCCGGCGGTCGAAGCCGATCGCGGTCGCCACGATTATCTTTGGAAGACGACCTGCTTGGAAGTTTTCTGGCAGCCAGCGGGGGGCACGGCCTACCGCGAGTTCAACCTGTCGCCGTCGACGCGCTGGGCTTGTTATGATTTCGACGATTTCAGGTCGGGGATGCGCGACGCGCCCGCTGTTGTCGATATTGATGTGTCTGTCGGACCGCAATCGCTTCGCCTCGAAACACATATTGAGTCCGACTTGCCACACCCGGCATCGGTCGCTCTCAACGGCATTATTGAAGGAACCGACGGCATCAACCGCTTCTGGGCACTCGCATTTGCCGATGGTGCACCGGAGTTTCACAACGACATCTGCCGCGCGTGGCAGATCGCATGAAATTCGGCATCGATCGCCTGCTGACGGATCCCGAACTGCGCAAGCCGCTCGAAGGCAAACGCGTCGCATTGCTCGCGCACCCGGCGTCGGTGACCGAAGACCTCGTCCACTCGCTGGACGCCTTGATCGCTCGCGGCGTGAACATCACAGCGGCCTTCGGCCCGCAACATGGACTGCGCGGCGACAAGCAGGACAATATGGTCGAGTCCGCAGACTTCACCGATCCCGTCCACGGCATCCCAGTTTTCAGCCTTTATGGAGAGGTTCGTCGCCCGACGGGGCAATCGATGGGCACGTTCGATGCGATCCTAATCGATCTGCAGGACCTCGGCTGCCGCATCTACACCTTCATCACGACGCTGCTTTACGTGCTCGAAGCTGCCGCCGCACATGGCAAGACGGTTTGGGTGCTTGATCGCCCCAATCCTGCCGGGCGGCCTGTCGAAGGGCTGAATTTGCTGCCCGGATGGGAAAGCTTCGTCGGCGCGGGACCAATGCCGATGCGCCATGGGATGACTTTGGGCGAACTCGGCCACTGGTTTATCGACCATTACAGGATCAGCGTCGACTACCGCGTGGTCGAAATGAGCGGCTACCAGCCTGACGCTGCACCGGGTTTCGGCTGGCCGATCGAACGCCTGTGGATCAACCCCAGCCCGAATGCGCCGAACATCGCCATGGCGCGCGCTTATGCCGGAACGGTCATGCTCGAGGGAACGACGCTTTCGGAAGGGCGCGGAACGACCCGCCCGCTCGAACTGTTCGGTGCGCCCGATATCGATGCACGCGCCGTCATTGCAGAGATGCAACGCGTTGCACCGCACTGGCTGACCGGATGCCATCTGCGCGAAATCTGGTTCGAGCCGACGTTCCACAAGCATGTCGGCAGTTTGTGCCACGGGGTGCAGTTTCATCCTGAAGGAAAATTCTACAATCACGAGGCCTTTCGACCGTGGCGGGCACAGGCACTTGCGTTCAAGGCAATCCGCAATCTTTACCCGGAATACCATTTGTGGCGCGATTTTCCCTATGAATACGCGTTCGGGAAGCTGGCAATTGATGTAATAAATGGTGGCCCGGCGCTCCGAATTTGGGTCGACAATCCCGCTGCCACGCCCGACGATCTCGACGCGATCACCACGCTCGACGAAATTGCATGGATCGATCAGCAACGTCGCTACGCGATTTACTGAAGTGCTGAAACTTCCCTAACGCGCCATACACTGCGTGTTTACGCGCTTTTGTTATACCGACCGTGGATAAGGGCAGAGCGCATGCGTCATGCGTATTTCGGCGAAGCAGATTTTGAAGGATCAGCATGATCGGACAGGCACTCACTTCGGGGCGGACCCGCGATGCAGCAGAGGCGCTTTTGTCGCTGGCGCGTGTCGAAGGGAGCGCGTCGCACCGCCATCCGAAATCGGACGTGCTGACGACCGGCCCCGAAGCCGCGCGCAATGTCGCCGATATCGTGCATCTGCTGTGCCTACTGCATGGTCGGCATCCCGGCGTCATCGATCACGCCATCGACCGTGTTTTAAACCCGGCGACGCGTGCCTTCCTCAGCGACGCCGCTGACGCATTCGCCGGCGAACGTGCCCTGCTCACCCGCCTGGTCGTTGCCGTCGGCCCGCTGCCCAGTACGCCCGGACAGGCCGACACCGAAACCGCCGTTCTTGCGCAACACCATGCCGTGGACATGCTGGCAAAGTCCGAACGGACCGGCTGCGCGCTTGGCGCTGCTTTGGCCCTATTGGCGGACTGGGCTGCTATCCGACCTGTGCTTGATACGGCAGCACGCCGGCTCTCGCTCGAATTCGAACGCACCGCACTGCCCAATGTGGATGTGCTTGCGTCGGTCATCCGGTCCGCCGAAAATACAACAGCGGCCGACCGGGCGATGCTGTTCGGCGCGCAACAGATCGTGGCCCAGCATCGTGGGCTTTGGGATCTTCTCGAAGCACGCGCCGCCGCTCGAAGCGACTACTAAACGCTTGCTCTTGCGCGACCTGCTCGCCTAACGCTGTTGATGTTAACGTCAAAGGCTGGGCGCATGAAGTTCAAAGGCACATCCGATTATGTCGCGACCGATGACTTAAAAGTTGCGGTCAATGCCGCTGTGACGTTGCGGCGGCCTTTGCTGGTCAAGGGCGAGCCCGGCACGGGCAAGACTGTTCTCGCGCACGAGATCGCTAAAGCCATGGGCGCGCCGCTGATCGAATGGCACGTGAAATCGACGACGAAAGCGCATCAGGGGCTTTACGAATATGATGCCGTCGCGCGCCTTCGCGACGGTCAGCTAGGCGATGAACGCGTCCACGATATTTCGAATTACATCCGCAAGGGCAAATTGTGGGAAGCGTTTACGTCGCCCGTGCTTCCAGTTCTCTTGATCGACGAGATCGACAAGGCCGACATCGAATTTCCGAACGATCTCCTGCAGGAACTCGATCGCATGTCGTTCGATGTCTATGAAACGCATCAGACGATTGCCGCGGTCGATCGCCCGATCGTCATCATCACGTCGAACAATGAAAAAGAATTGCCTGATGCATTTTTGCGTCGCTGCTTTTTTCACTACATCAAATTTCCTGACCGGGACACGATGCAGGCGATCGTCGACGTCCATTTCCCCGGCATCCAGAAAATCCTCGTCAAAAAGGCGATGGATATATTTTACGACGTTCGCGAGGTGCCCGGTCTCAAGAAAAAGCCCTCGACGAGCGAATTGCTCGACTGGCTGAAACTACTGCTTGCCGAAGACTTGCCGCTCGACGTGCTTCAGTCGCGTGACCCGTCGAAAGCGATTCCGCCGCTCCACGGTGCGCTTTTGAAAAACGAACAGGATGTCATGCTATTCGAACGCCTTGCCTTTATGACGCGGCGGCAGGGGGCGTCGGGTTAATTTGTCGCCGAATAAGCGACTTCGAGATTGCCGTAGCGCCGCCCGTTGAAATAGAGCGGGACGAAGACGTTCTTGATCGTGCGATACCCGTTTTCGCCCAGATTCTGGCGATAGGTGGTCAGCATGAAGTCGGCATCTGACGCAACCGCGCGGGCTGTTGCATCGTCCATGTAATTGCACCGGTTGCGGCAATGCAACGCGTTCCATGCCGGATCGTCGGCCCGCTGCGGCATCGACCGCGTCGAAATATGCGTCGGTAGATAGCCGTTCATGTCGGTGATCACCGCGCCCGTGATTTCCTTGTCGGCAGCAACGATCGCATCAAGCAGCGGCTGGACGATCCGATCGGCACTGGCACAAAACTCATTGATGAATTGCGGCGGATTGCTGCCTGCGACGGGGCGGTAGTTCGTGTCGAAGACGTCGGGGATCGTCAGGATGTTCTTTGCGATGGCCGATTCGACAGCCTCGCGGACGGTTTCAGTCGCGGCCAGAGCAATGTCGACGAAATGGCGTTCGGCTATGGCGAAGCCGCTGTGCACGATCGTATCGAGCATCTGGTTCGCGCTGACTTCGAGAGCGCCCATATCGGCGATCGCGCCATCGAGCTTGGTACGATTGGCATCGGCAGCCTTCGCAAACCCGTCGAGTTCATCGCTTACGCGGCAGACGCTGTCGTGAATCAGGATCGTTGAACGCGCAATGTCATCGGTCTGCCGGTCGACCTGGCCGACGAGGTCGATCACGCCGGCCACCGTTTCATTGATCTGCGCAAAGCCGGCTTCTGCCCGGCGGCTGCAGGCCATGCCGCTTTGAATTTCCGAAACGAATGTCGCGCCTTCATCGGACAGCGAATCCATCGTCGCGCCGATTTCGTCGATGGCCGTGCGCGTGTCGCTGGCCAGCTTCTTCACTTCGGCGGCGACAACGGCAAATGTCCGGCCCGCATCGCCCGCGCGTTCGGCTTCAATGGCAGCATTTAGCGCCAACATATTGGTCGTCCGCGCAATGCCGTCGATAATCTGCGTGGTGCGCCGCACCTGATCCATGGCCGACGAAAAATTGGCCAGCTGTCCGCCAAGCCGCGACACCATTGTCGTCAACTCGCTCAAATCTTTGATGGACGTTGCGATGATTTCGGCCCCGACTTTCAATTGGCCGCGGGCGCTTTCCGACAACATGCGCGCTTCATCTGTCGCATCAGCAACCTGTCGCTGATCGGTTTCGAGGCTCGCCATGACAGCTTGCAGTTCCGATAGAATCTTTGCCTGCGCAGCAACGCTGGCAGCGACGAGCTGAACCTGACCTGCTGCATCTGTGCAGCCGATTGCCAGAGCGCCCGATTGCTCGGCGGCTCTGTCCATCAGGCGAGGATCGGCAGGCTGGATAGGCGAGTGATACATGGCGAACCTTTTTGCTTCTCCCGGTTATGGACCGAAAGCTGTTGCGAAGCCGTTAACCAAGCACCCTGTCTTGCCG
This sequence comes from Sphingomonas sp., assembly GCA_043737475.1. Lineage (GTDB taxonomy): Bacteria > Pseudomonadota > Alphaproteobacteria > Sphingomonadales > Sphingomonadaceae > Sphingomonas_O. The sequence goes on along the minus strand of JAYTAP010000020.1, from coordinate 17,562 downwards.
CGACTATAAAGCACCGGCATAGCGCCACTATGTTCTTTAATTTTCTCGACGAGCTTCGTGCAGCGGGGATCCCGGCCAGTATGAAAGAGCATCTGGTGCTGCTCGAGGCGCTCGACAGCGACGTCATCGACCGGACGCCCGAGCAATTCTACTTTCTGTCGCGCGCAGTCTACGTAAAGGACGAAGGCCTGATCGACCGGTTCGACCAGGTGTTCGCCAAAGTCTTCAAGGGGATCGCAACGACATTCGGCGAGCAGAACGCCGACATCCCCGCCGATTGGTTGCGCGCCGTCGCCGAACAGTTCTTGTCAGCCGCAGAAATGGCCGAAATCGAAAAGCTTGGCTCTTGGGACGAGATCATGGAGACGCTGCAACAGCGCCTTGAGGAACAGAAAGAACGTCACGAAGGCGGCAATAAATGGATCGGAACAGGCGGCACGTCGCCCTTTGGCAATGGCGGTTACAATCCCGAAGGCGTCCGGATCGGCAGTGAAGGCAAGCACGGCCGCGCGCTGAAAGTTTGGGACAAGCGCGAATTCAAGAATCTTGATTCAACGAAGGAACTGGGCACGCGCAATATCAAGATCGCGCTGCGCCGCTTGCGCCGTTTTGCCCGCGAAGGCGCGCTCGACGAACTGGACATCGATGCAACGATCGACGGCACTGCGCGTCAAGGCTGGCTCGACATCCGCATGCGCGCCGAGCGGCATAACGCGGTCAAGCTCCTGTTGTTTCTCGACATCGGCGGGTCGATGGATCCGCATATCAAGTTATGCGAAGAATTGTTCAGCGCCGCGACGACCGAATTCAAAAATCTCGAATTTTTCTACTTCCACAATTGCCCGTATGAAGGGGTGTGGAAAGACAATAAGCGTCGCTTTACCGAGCGCACGCCGACGTGGGACGTGCTCCGTAAATATGGCCATGATTATAAGCTGATTTTCGTCGGCGACGCCTCGATGAGTCCCTACGAGATTTCGCATCCCGGCGGGTCGGTCGAACATTTCAACGAAGAGTCGGGAACGACCTGGATGAGTCGTCTGACGACAACCTATCCCGCTGCGGCATGGCTCAATCCGGTGCCCGAAGCGCACTGGGGGTATTCTCAGTCGATTTCGCTGCTGAAAGGTTTGATGAATGACCGGATGTATCCGCTCACGCTTGGCGGGCTCGACGATGCAATGCGGACGCTGACGCGGAAAACCTAATTGTTTAGATTCAGCCGAAGTTGCTGCGCTTTCTGCCAGAACTTTTCGGCAAGATCGCGACGACGTTCACGAGCCTGTTCAGTAACTGCACGCGCGGCAGCTGTCGTTTCCTCGGCAGCGCGCCGCGAATAATAGCGAAAGTCAGATTCCATTGTGCGACCCCCGGACCGATTCGCCCAAAGATTATTGCCGTTAAGTTACGAAAAGGTTCGCAAATAAGCAATGTTGCGGAATCGGGGCGATTGACCGGCGCACCGTGTAACCATATCGCGTCCTGTAGCCCCGGTAGCTCAGCAGGACAGAGCAACGGTTTCCTAAACCGCAGGTCGGGAGTTCGAGTCTCTCTCGGGGCACCAGAAGGCGAGAGCTCTGACATCGAAAAGCCCTGACATGTTGCCATGCCAGGGCTTTCCGCGACCCCTCGGGGGATTGGAGGATTAAAACGTCTTGCGCAGCGTCACGCCATAAGTGCGTGGCTGGTTCGGATAAGCACTGAAGCTCCCTGTCTGAATGACTGTTGGAAACGCCGACTGATAAAAATTGTTCTTCGTCAGGTTGCGGACCCAGGCCATGACTTCGAGTTGCGCATTTTCATCGGTGACGCCAACACTGGCATTGACGATGTTGATCGTCGTCGTGCCGCAATTCGTGCCGTCGGGGCATAGCTCGGGAACCTGCTCGGTCAGCTGGAACTTGCTCGTATAGTCATATTCCCCGCGGATGTAGGCAGACAGGCCACCGCCGAAATCATGGCTGTACGTTGCCGACGTGCTGAAGCTCCACTTTGCAATGCCTGCCGGTTTCTGGCCGGTGAGGTTGCGGAACGTGGGAATACGCCCCGTTGCCGGATTGATCGGACAGCGCACGGTGTCGTAATTCACGCAGGGCGCATTCGTAAACGAGTCATATTTCGGATCGAGGTAAGTTGCCGAGAAGGTCAGCGCGAGTGCGCGTACGGGCTTGTAGGCCGCATCGAACTCGAACCCCTTGACTGACTGCGCACCGGCATTGACGAGTGCGAAACCGAGACCATTGAACTGGTTCGACTGGAAGCCGTCAATCTTTTGCTGGAACAGCGCCAAGTTAGCAAAACCGCCGCGGAACTTGGTTTTCAGGCCGATTTCATAAACTGTCACATCTTCAGGATCGGCTGTGCGGCCAACGCCGTTGTTCGGTGGCCGGCTGTCCGACGACAGGTTGAATGCCGCACCCTTCCAGCCCTTCGAATAGCTGGCATAGGCATTCACGAAGTCAAAATCATAGGCAATGCGCGCTGCATAAACGATCTTGTCGTCGGTGCGGATGCCGGTTTCGCTGGCATTCGGAATGTTGATTGGCGCGTGATTGGCCGTGTCGCCGTAAAAGAACTGCGCGGCGTTCAATCCGAACGGATTCACGCCTCCGGGCGTGGCGGGGCAGGGCGAACTGCCAGGGCCAGGCAGCGAAGCGCCAAGCCCTGCACCGAACAGGTTGACAGGGACGACACCGCCATTTGCCGCCGGGTTGTAGCCCTTTTGCAGAAGACACCCCGCGATGCTTGGGGGCAGCGCGCCAAAAGGTAACAGTCCGAGACGCGGCACATTGTTCAGGTTGAGCAACGAAAACGCATCGTTGAGGACGACGTTCGACGCAACTTCTTTCCGGTCGTTCAGATAACCCACGCCACCCGTCAGCGTCAGCCGGTCTGTAACTTCGAAATCAGCCTGACCGAAGATCGAATAGGATTTATTCTTCTGGCGCCAGTTGTCGGCGATCCCTGTTCCGGCCGCAAAATAAGTACGGCCAGGAATGATGGTCGCAAATCCGGGCACGGCGTTCGTTGCGGCCTGAAGTGCCTCCAGTGCGCCAATCAGTGCACCGACTCCCCCTCCTGCTTGCGCATTGATGAAAGCGCGTGTGTCGCGGCCATAACGAATGTCGCGTCCCGTGTTCAGCTTTTCGTCACCATAGAATCCGCCGACAAGCCAGCTGAATGGCCCGTCACCGGTGGAAGCAAGGCGCAATTCCTGCGTGAAGAAATCGCTCTTGCTTGCGCTGGTAAGGTTTGAAATATCGGCACCGCTGAAATCGACGTCGAGCGTCGTGTCGTTCACCTGATTGCGATAGGCAGTTATCGACGTCAACTTGGCAAAGCCGATGTTCCAGTCGATTTGCCCCGATAGCCCTTTGCCAAGAACGCGGTTCGATGGATCCGTGTTATACACGACGCGCCGTTTGAAAAAATCACTTGGACGGCTGATCGGCAGGCCAAGTCCGGTCGGATTTCCGGGCAGGAACGCAGGTCCGATCAATAATGTCGCTGGCCCGTTGAAAACGGTGCTTGCTGTGCAGCACACTTCCTTGATGACGTTGTAATCGCCGATCACACGGACCGAGAAATCGGCCGACGGTTCGAACAGCACGTCGGCGCGGATCGACCAGCGATTGCGGTTATTCACGTCGGTCTGGTTCGTGACGTTGGTCGTGTAGCCGCTGCGTGTGTTCACGCTTCCCGACAAGCGAAACGCCAAAGACTCGGCGATCGGTCCGGTAATTGTCGCCTTGGGATTGATCAGGCCGTAGTTACCGAGGCTGATTTCGGCTTTCCCTCCCCAGTCGAACTGCGGCTTTTTCGTAATAATGCTGATCGCACCGGCCGACACATTCTTGCCGAACAAAGTCGACTGCGGCCCGCGGAGCACTTCAACGCGTTCGATTTCGGGAAGATCGTCCAGCGCTGCAGCCGAACGCGAGCGATAAACGCCGTCGATGAATACGCCGACCGAGCTTTCGATCCCGTCGTTGCCGTTGCCGTTGCCGAAACCGCGGATGATGAAGTTGACCTGTCCGGCACTCTGGAACTGCGCGACTTTCAATGAGGGAACAACCGACTGGAGATCGATCAGATCGCGGACCTGCGCTTTTTCGATCGTGTCCTGCCCCGTCACCGAAACCGAAATCGGCACATCCTGCAGCGTCTGTTCGCGCTTGGCGGCCGTTACGATGATTTCGTCGGCATCGGTAACTTCGGCTTCCGCAGCTTGTGGCGCAACTTGCGCATAAGCCGGATGCGCCAGCGCAACGGCAAGAAGTGAGGTTCCGATGAAATCGATCTTACGCATGGTCTGCTCCCCTGAACGTGCCGACTTTGCGGCGGAATGCGCTTGATGCGCGTGTCGCGGGTTTTGCGTCCGCGTGACGAATGCGTCAATCAAAGAATCGGCGAAAATCCGCCAGGTTTCAAACTGCTACCTATTGCGCACTGCACCAAATGCGGTTGCCGTAACGGCAACGGTATTGCGCGTCGGCGGCCAAGCGGTTTTTAGTTGCAACCCGTACCAGTCGGTTTAGGTGCAATTCATGGCCGATCATCACCCGTCTATCGAACCGTCATCCGAAAAACAGAAGCTCGCCGTGCCACAGGAAGTGCAAGACGCCGTGCGCACCATCCTGCGCTGGGCGGGGGACGATCCTGATCGCGAAGGCTTGCTCGATACGCCCGCGCGCGTTGGTCGGGCATGGCGCGAATATTGCGAAGGTTATCTCGAGGATCCCGGCTATCATCTGTCGCGCACGTTTCAGGAAGTCGGCGGCTACAACGAACTCGTGCTGTTGAAGGATATTCCGTTCCAGTCGCACTGCGAACATCACATGGCGCCGATCGTGGGCAAGGCGTGCATTGCTTATATGCCGTCGGATCGCGTTGTCGGCATTTCGAAACTTGCGCGCGTGCTCAACGGCTATGCGCGCCGCTTGCAGGTTCAGGAACGGTTGACCGCCGAAGTTGCGAACTGCATCTGGGACAATCTTCAGCCGCAGGGCGTTGCTGTCGTGATCGAGGCGCAGCACGGCTGCATGACCGGGCGCGGCGTCCGCACCCACGGCGTCGGAATGACGACGAGCCGCCTGATGGGATGTTTTTTGGACGATCACCGCAGCCGGAAAGAAGTGCTCGGGTTGATGGGATATTGATAAGCGCGGGCAAAGCATAAGCTTATTCTGTTTTTCACTAGACGCCTTACGGCTGGATATAGCTAGGCCCGCCCTTTGCGCGACTTCGATGCGTCGCAACGTCATTTGAATTAGCGTCAAACAGGGGCCACCGACCTTGGCGCTGGTGGCCCCTGAGTAATATTAGCTAGAAGGTCAAACGTAGCTGACTGTGACCGACTGACGCTTACGCGCGCGGACACTGGCGCCGACAACCCCAAAGCCAACGAGCATCAATGCCCAGGTGCCTGGCTCAGGAACCGGTGAACTGATGGGCGCGGGCGGCACAGCAAGCGTAGCCGATGTTGAGAACGGCGAACCGCCAGTGCTGTTGAAACTTACGGTCAACGATGTCGGTGTTGACGTAAAGCCCCGCGCGGCGTTCACCGTGGAACCGAGAAGATACAGCGATGCGCTGCTGGTTACACCAGGTTGGAACGTATAGCCGTTTGTGCGAACCGAATCGACGGAGAAGTTGAACGTTCCGCCTGAACCATCTGCAAACTTGAAGAAATTGCTGACTGATTGAACAAGCGTTGTTCCTACAAGGTTTGAAAACTGAAGCGAGCCGTCGAACGTTCCGTTCAAGCCCGTCGCTCCGGCAAATCCACCCGTGCCGATAACCTGGAACGTGCTGCCCATCATCGCAGTGTAAGTCGCAGGCACCGAGCCGAAATTCACATCAGGAGAAAACAAGCCCGCAACGGTAACCGTACCGTCCGGGATTACGACAGCAGCGGCAGGCGTAGCGATAAGAGCGGACATTCCCAAAACGCCGCTCAATACGAATTGTTTAAACATACATATACTCCACAATTTGAGAGATTCCCGACGCAGGAGCCATCTGCCGAGAATTTTAACTAAATTTTAACCTTTGGCTCCACGCACTAAACATGAACAGTTGCAGGCAGGTCCACAGTCGTTAAAAAATATAAACGCCGCGAGATTTACCCGTGGCAGCCGCGTGACATGCCCCTCCGCAAAGTGTCACTCACGGATCATATCGGTCCTGCGTAATGTTACGCACGCTCGGCAAGGGGCTTGGTGTGCCGATCGGACTGCGCTTCACGATAAAAAGCCCGGCGGTTTTCACCACCGGGCTTTATATAACTTCCATTCGAACGCCTTCAGCTCTCGGTTGGCGCTTCCGCTGCAGCGGGAGCATCGACCGCAATTTCGCCGGGCTCTGCATTCGGGTCATAGGCTTCTGTGAAACCGGCCTCGTCCTTTTCGAACATTGATGCCATGACATCGATGCCCTGCGTCTGCAGTTCGGCTTCTTCTGGGCTGCGCGCCACGTTGACCTTGACCGACACCGCGACTTCAGGGTGCAGCTGCACGCGAACCGTGTAAAGCCCGATCGCCTTGATCGGCTTGTCCAGCACAACCTGGTTCTTCAGCACTTGCATGCCATCGACATCGAGCGCTTCGATGATGTCACGCACTGCCACCGAGCCGTAAAGCTGGCCGGTGTTCGATGCCTGACGGATCAGCGTAACCGACTTGCCGTCGATGTCGCCCGACCGCTTTTCAGCTTCGCCGCGGCGATTGTCGTTTTCGGCGACGATCTTGGCTTTGTTGGCTTCGAACAGTTTCAGGTTGGCTGCATTCGAGCGCAGCGCCTTCTTGTTCGGGAGCAGAAAATTACGCGCAAAGCCATTCTTGACAGTGACGACGTCACCGATCTTGCCGAGCTTTTCAACGCGTTCGAGGAGGATCACTTCCATGGGTCTGGCCTCACTTCACGATATAGGGGAGGAGGCCGATGTGCCGGGCACGCTTGATTGCTTGCGCAAGTTCGCGTTGCTTGGGCGCACTGACGGCGGTGATGCGGCTCGGGACGATCTTGCCACGTTCAGAGACGAAACCCTGAAGCAGCCGGACATCCTTGTAGTCGATCTGCGGCGCATCCTTGGCTGCGAACGGGCAGCTTTTGCGGCGGCGGAAAAATGGGCGTGCCATGTCTATATCTCCTTACAGCGCGTCGCGGTCGTCGCGGTCACGACGCGGGCGTTCGCCCCGTTCGGAACGCTCGCGGTCGCGCGTTTCATTGCGGCGCATCATCGCCGACGGACCGGCTTCGTGACCATCGACACGCAATGTCATGTAACGGATCACGTCTTCGTTGATCTGCGTCTGGCGCTCGAGTTCGATCGGCACATTGGTCGGCGCGTCGAATTCGATCATGACATAATGCGCTTTGCGATTCTTCGCGATGCGATAGGCCAGCGAACGCAGGCCCCATGTCTCGGTCTTGACGATCTTGCCGCCGTTGTCCGTAATAATCTTGGTTGCGGTTTCCGCGAGGCCATCGACCTGTGCCTGAGCCAGATCCTGACGCGCGAGAAACACGTGCTCATAAAGAGCCATGTTTGTTCGTCCTTCCATGCCGATCGCTGATATGGTCCCCATGACCGCATCCCTCCGGCTTTCGTCGAGCCGTGCTTATGACGCAAAGGGGCGGGGTTGGCAAGGCGGACCAGATTGGCCTAGTCGCGGCGACATGAAAGCATTTATATTCCCCGGACAGGGTAGTCAGGTCGTCGGCATGGGCAAGGCACTGGCCGACGCAAGCCCGCATGCGCGCGAGGTTTTCGGTGAAGTCGACGAAGCGCTCGGGCAATCGCTGTTTCGGCTGATGACCGAAGGGCCAGACGAGACACTGACGCTGACCGAAAATGCGCAGCCTGCGATTATGGCAAATGCGATCGCAACACTGCGTGTGCTCGAACGTGAGGGCGGCATAAGGCTGGCGGACAAAGCAGCTTTCGTCGCTGGCCATTCGCTGGGCGAATATACCGCTTTGTGCGCAGCGGGGGCACTCGATCTGGCAACCACGGCGCGCCTGTTAAAAACACGCGGGCAAGCAATGCAAGCGGCGGTGCCTGACGGTGTTGGTGCAATGGCTGTCGTCCTTGGCCTCGATTTCGACGCCGTAACCGCGCTTGCTGCCGAAGCCGCGCAAGGCGAAGTCTGCGCGATCGCAAACGATAATGGCGGCAATCAAGTCGTGATCTCGGGGCATCTCGAAGCGATAACGCGCGCCATGCGGCTGGCGCGAGAGCAGGGCGCAAAGCATGTTATCACGCTGCCGGTATCTGCTCCGTTTCATTGTCCGCTGATGGCACCGGCGCAACCCGTCATGGCCGAAGCGCTGGCAACCGCGCGCATTCAGGCACCACTCGTGCCGCTCTATGCCAATGTGACAGCCGCACCGGTCGTCGATCCTGCGGAAATCGTGCGACTTTTGGTGGCGCAAGTCACAGCAATGGTGCGCTGGCGCGAAACCGTTATCGCCTTATGCGACGCGGGGGTGACCGAATTCGTCGAGTTCGGCGGCAAGGTACTGGGTCCGATGATCCGGCGCATCAATACAGACTGTAAACAGCGTGGTGTCGTGACGATGGCCGACCTCGAAGTTGCAGTGAAGGATCTGTGATGTTCGATCTGACGGGCAAAACGGCGCTCGTAACCGGCGCAAGCGGCGGCATCGGTTCGGCGATTGCCACAGCCCTTGCGGCGCAGGGCGCCCGGGTCGCGCTATCGGGAACGCGCGCCGAAGCGCTGGAAGCGGTCGCGGCGAATATCGGCAACGACACAGTAATTCTGCCCTGCAATCTGGGCGACGCCGAAGCTGTCGAACGGTTGATCCCGGCGGCTATCGAGGCGCTCGGGGGCCATCTCGATATTCTCGTCAACAACGCAGGCGTCACGCGCGACAATCTGATCATGCGGATGAAGGACGACGAATGGTCGGATGTCATCCGCATCAATCTGGAAGCTGCCTTCCGACTGATCCGCGCGGCATCAAAGCCTATGATGAAAGCGCGCGTCGGTCGTATCATCACGATTACGAGCGTTGTCGGCACGACCGGCAATCCGGGGCAGGCAAATTATGCAGCGTCGAAAGGGGCGCTGACTGCCATGTCGAAAGCGCTGGCGCAGGAACTGGCCAGTCGGAACATAACAGTCAATTGTGTCGCGCCGGGATTCATCACATCACCGATGACCGATGGGTTGCCCGATGCTCAAAAGCAAGCGCTGACAACGCGTATTCCCGCAGGTCGGCTAGGTGAAGGCGCCGAAATCGCGGCGGCTGTTGTTTATCTCGCATCTGACGAGGCAGCTTACGTCACCGGACAAACCCTGCACGTAAACGGCGGCATGGCAATGATCTGACATTCGGGCGCGAATCCCGAAAACGGACGTAAATTAACCCCCTTCTCCCATGGTCATAATGGTCAACATCGCGTTAACATTTTCCCATGAAAAGGTTGCTTGTCCTCACCAATGAAGCCGCTCGGCATCCATTCCGTAGCCTGCTTCCCCCCAAATCACGAACACCAGCGGTACAGGAGCCGCCGATGGGCGACACCAAATTCTTCATCTTCAGTTTCGCCGCAGCCTTTCTCGGCTTTTACGGCTTCCTGGCCTAAAGCGAACTGGACAGCATTTCGGGTTCCAGCAGCCGGTGCAAATGGGTCACGACGAAACGCATTTCGGCATCGTCCACGGTTCGTTGCGCAGCACTTCGCCATGCTTTTTCGGCACTTTTGTAATCGGGAAAGATGCCGATGACCTGGATGGTCGTATGATCGAAATCAAGCGTGCGGGGATCCTTGACGCGACCGCCGAACACGAGGTGGAGTTTGCTCGTCATTCGGTTCGTTTAACGTCATCCAGTGGTTTGGGCGAGTTTTTTTCGGCCGAAATTCTGTAAACGACGCGCAAGCCGATCGCTGTGACAGCTGCAACACCAGCGCCAACCAAGGCGCGTTTGCGTTGTCGCGGAGTTGTTTGGATCCCGCCCAACTGCGTAATGGCGTGCGCCATGGCGACCTTTGCGACGTCCGAAGCAATCAGGCGCGGATCAAAACGCCGACGGATCGCTTCTGTCGTCGCTGCAATCGCGGTTTTGCGTCGTGTCAATATTGCGGCCGCATCGGCGACGGCGTCATCCGTCATGGCGACGCCTCCAGTTTGCACGCACCAATCGTAATTTTCGCCGGATTAGCGAAATAAACACGAGTGCCAAGATCGCGCAGCCTACAACGATCGCCCCGGTCGCCCATGCTGCTCCGATCAGCGGTGCGAGCACGAGCAAAAGACCCACAACCAGCGCGATCATCGCGCCCTGTGCGAGAACCACTACAGCCAGAGACAGCCCGGCGATCGAACTTGCAGCCTTTTGCGACAGCCGCGCCTGGACCCCGTAAACTTTCCGCTCGGCATCGAAATAGGCCGAAATGTCGCTTATCAATCGCCGGAAGAGATCGGCGAACGACGGTGGACTTTCATCATCAATTTGCGAAACCGGTTCCACCGTCATGCCCGGATCAGGCTTTGTCGTTCTTGTTGCGGCCCGTGAACAGACCCACCAGCACAAGACCGATTGCTGCAACCGCGCCTGCGACGATTGCCGGGCGTTTTTTCGCAAAGTCGGTTGCTTCGGTTATGAGCTGGTCGACGTCCTTTTCCTGCAGCCTGGTCGCGACGTTTTCGACACCGGTCGAAGCCTTGCGCGCATAGTCGCCATATGTCTTGCCGAGATGCTGGTCGACAGCACCTGCTGCGTCGTTTGCAATCTTCGATAGGCCCGACAATGCTTCGGCGGCTTTGTCCTTGCCCGTCGCTGCTGCGGTGCGCGCTGCGTCTTTTGCTTCGCTGGCCATCGTGGAGGCTTCTTCCTTCAGCTTCTCGACCGTGGTTTTCGGCTCGACTACGGTTTCCGGCACGGCATAATTTGGCGTTGCCCGTTTGCGGGGAGCGTTAATTGGCGTTGTCTCGTCCATAAGGAAGTCCTTTTATTTGGCCCGTCGAGGATGTGGGGTGCAAACTGCGCACGTCAACCGCAGTTCCATCGGCGACGGTCTGATATTTGCACAAAGTGGGGCGCTTCGATAGGGGCGCTCGCGAGCAACGCACCGGGATATGGAAGCGATATATGACCGAAATACTCGATATTCATGCGCGCAGCATCGTCGATAGCCGCGGCAACCCAACGGTCGAAGTCGATGTTCTGCTCGAAGACGGCAGCTTTGGTCGCGCGGCCGTCCCATCGGGTGCGTCGACCGGCGCATATGAAGCCGTCGAATTGCGTGACGGCGGTGCAGCGTGGCTGGGCAAGGGCGTAAGCAAGGCTGTCGATGCCGTAAACGGGGAGATTGCGGGCGCGCTGGCGGGTTACGATGCCGAGGAACAGAGCGAGATCGACGCCTTGATGATCGCGCTCGACGGGACAGCGAACAAGGCACGGCTCGGTGCCAATGCAATTCTGGGCGTGAGCCTTGCTGTTGCCAAGGCAGCAGCCGACGCACGCGGCTTGCCACTTTATCGCTATGTCGGTGGGGTCGGCGCGCGTGTCCTGCCCGTGCCGATGATGAACATCATCAATGGCGGAATGCACGCCGACAACCCGATCGATTTTCAGGAATTCATGGTGATGCCGGTCGGCGCGGACAGCCTGTTCGATGCCGTGCGCATGGGTGCAGAGATTTTCCATACGCTCAAGAAAAAGCTGCACGACAAAGGACTTTCGACTGCTGTGGGGGACGAAGGCGGCTTTGCACCAAACCTCGCCAGTGCGCCGGAAGCGCTCGATTTCATCATGGCCTCCATCGAAGCGGCCGGTTATCGCCCCGGCCAGGATGTCATGCTGGCACTGGATTGTGCCGCGACTGAATATTTCAGGGATGGTGCCTATCGTTTTGATGGCGAAGGCATCGTACGCAATCCGCAGGAAAATGCCGCTTATCTGGCCGATCTGGCGTCGAAATATCCGATTGCCTCGATCGAAGACGGCATGAGCGAAGATGATTTCGAGGGGTGGAAAGCCTTGACCGACATGATCGGCGATAAAGTTCAGCTCGTCGGGGACGATCTTTTCGTCACGAATGTGGCGCGATTGGCGGACGGCATGAAGCAAGGCCTCGCCAATTCGCTGCTGGTGAAGGTCAATCAGATCGGCACACTCACCGAAACACTCGACGCTGTATCGATGGCGCATCGTGGTGGATACAGTGCCGTCATGTCGCATCGTTCGGGCGAAACCGAAGATGCGACGATCGCCGATCTTGCGGTTGCCACCAATTGCGGCCAGATCAAGACCGGCTCCCTGGCGCGGTCTGACCGGCTTTCGAAATATAATCAGCTGATCCGGATCGAGGAAGAGTTGGGTTCTGTCGCGAAATATGCAGGAAAGTCGGTATTTTCGCGGTTTCGCGGTTGACAGTGCGGGTCGATATTGATTCAGTGGCGCGGTGAATAAAGCACGTAAAAGAATGTGGAGCTCAGTGAAAGCCGCCGCCATGCCCGCGCTGGCGACGCTCATAATCGCTTTTTTCGGCGGCTATGCATTGTTTGGATCGAACGGTGTTCTGGCATGGGGTGAATATTCGAAAGCGCTCGAGGCGCGGCGTGCCGATCTGATTGTCGTGGAGCGCGAAAAGGCGCTGCTGGCAAACCGCGTTGCTTTGCTCGATCCGCACCGGGCCAATCCGGATATGGTCGATGAACTGGTTCGACGGGACTTGGGCGTTGCGCATCCCGATGAGATGATCGTTCCGCTGCGCTAGATTCCCTAGCGTTCGCAGTTGCGTCACCCCGCGCGGCTTGCTTATAGCGGCAGCAGGTCATCGCCGACTCTGAAAGGTTCGAATCCTTGGCTAAAGCTGCCGCAAAATCCGATACTGCCATCGCGCGTCCGCCAGAGCCGGGACGCTACAAGGCATCAAAGGACGAGATGCTCGATTTCTATCGGCAGATGCTGCTGATCCGGCGTTTCGAGGAAAAGGCTGGGCAACTTTACGGTCTTGGGCTGATCGGCGGATTTTGCCATCTTTACATCGGGCAGGAAGCCGTGGCGGTCGGATTGCAGTCGGTGCTGAACATCGGTCTCGACTCAGTCATTACCGGTTACCGCGACCATGGCCACATGCTGTTGTGCAACATCCCTCCCAAAGTCGTGATGGCCGAATTGACCGGACGCGCCGCGGGCATATCGAAGGGCAAGGGCGGGTCGATGCACATGTTCAGCGTCGAACATGGCTTTTACGGCGGACACGGCATTGTCGGCGCCCAAGTCTCACTCGGCACAGGCCTGGCGTTCGGGCACAAATATAAATCCGACGGCGGCGTCTGCCTTGCCTATTTCGGTGATGGTGCATCGAACCAGGGGCAGGTCTACGAAAGCTTCAACATGGCGGAATTGTGGAAGCTGCCGGCCATCTATGCGATCGAAAACAACCAGTATGCGATGGGCACCAGCGTTGCCCGGTCGAGCGCGGAGACTCAGCTTCACCGACGTGGCGAAAGTTTCCGCATTCCCGGCATTCAAGTCGATGGCATGGATGTTCTCGCTGTGCGCGGTGCGGCCGAAGTCGCGTTTGCGTGGACGCGCGGCGGGAACGGACCGATCATTCTCGAGCTGAAGACGTATCGGTATCGCGGGCATTCGATGTCCGATCCGGCGAAATATCGGAGCCGCGACGAAGTTCAGGCGATGCGCGACACGTCGGACCCGATCGAGCGGTTGAAGAAAGAACTCGAAGCGCTTGGCGTGACCGAGGACGACCTGAAAGCCATCGACAAGGATATCCGCGCTGTTGTCGCCGAAGCAGCGGACTTCGCCGAGCAATCGCCCGAGCCTGCGCTCAATGAACTCTATTCCGAAGTGCTCGTGGGGCAATATTAATGGCAGTCGAGATCAAAATGCCTGCGCTGTCGCCGACGATGGAAGAAGGCACGCTGGCGAAATGGCTGGTGAAGGCAGGCGACAGCGTCAAGTCGGGCGATATCCTTGCCGAGATCGAAACCGACAAGGCAACGATGGAATTCGAAGCGGTCGACGAAGGCGTGGTCGGCGAAATCCTCGTGGCCGAGGGCACCGACGGGGTGAAAGTCGGGACTGTGATTGCAACGATGGCAGGGGAGGGTGGCGCCGCTGAGCCGGCAACCAAGCTTGTCACCGAAGATCGTGTGGAGCGGACGACTGAAACACCCGCGCCGCAACCTGCCGAAATGCTGCCGTCGCCACCGGCTACAACGGCTTCGGGAGTAGGCAAGAGTTTGACCCTGCGCGAAGCACTGCGCGATGCAATGGCCGAGGAAATGCGGACCGACGACCGCGTGTTCGTGATGGGCGAGGAAGTGGCCGAATATCAGGGTGCGTATAAAGTCACCCAAGGGTTGCTCGACGAATTCGGCGCACGTCGCGTGATCGATACGCCGATTACCGAACATGGCTTTGCCGGAATCGGTGCGGGTGCGGCGATGGGCGGATTGCGGCCCGTGATCGAATTCATGACGTTCAACTTCGCGATGCAGGCGATCGACCACATCATCAACTCGGCCGCCAAGACCAATTACATGTCGGGCGGCCAGATGCGCTGCCCGGTCGTTTTCCGCGGGCCCAATGGCGCGGCGTCCCGCGTCGGTGCCCAGCACAGCCAGAACTATGGCCCGTGGTACGCGAGTGTCCCCGGCCTGATCGTCATCGCGCCTTATGATGCGGCCGATGCAAAGGGTTTGCTGAAGGCCGCGATCCGGTGCGAAGATCCGGTCGTGTTTCTTGAAAACGAACTGCTTTATGGCCGGACGTTCGACGTGCCCGAGGGCGAGCATCTCGTGCCCATCGGCAAGGCGCGGACGATGCGCGACGGCAAGGATGTGACGATCGTCAGCTATTCGATCGGTGTCGGTCTGGCGCTCGAGGCAGCGGAAACGCTGAGCGGGGAGGGAATTGACTGCGAAGTCATCGACCTGCGGACGCTGCGCCCGCTCGATGGTGCAGCGGTGCTTGCGAGCCTGAAGAAGACCAACCGCGTCGTGGTGGTCGAGGAAGGATGGCCCGCCTGTTCGATTTCATCCGAGATCATTGCGATCTGCATGGAGCAAGGTTTCGACGATCTCGACGCCCCGGTGTTGCGTGTCACGAACGAAGACGTGCCGATGCCTTATGCCGCGAACCTCGAAAAAGCGATGCTCGTCACCGCCCCGAAGATCATCGAGGCGGTGCGAAAGACGATCTAGACCAGCAAGAAGCGGCCGAAACTGTCGCAATAATCTTACGGAAGATAAGCGCGCCGGGTTTCCGACAAGTCAATCGGGCCAAACTGATAGATCATGACGTCGATCGGGGCGCTGTAATTGATCGAGATGTCGACAAAATTGACCCCATTGCTGGTGCCGCGAGTAATCGTCGGCGTTGACAACGTCCCATTTTCCACCCCGTAAATACTGTTGGTGACGGCTGTCCTTATTTGGGCATCCGTCATCGGCGTGGCACCGACGTAAATGGTCGTGGCTCTTGCGCCGACATCCAATGCATGTCTAATCCCGGCGTTCGCGAGCAACACGATACCAAACTGTGCCAGACCGTAGAACAAGACAATCAGAATGGGAACGGCGAATGCAAATTCTATCGCAGCCGTGCCATTTTGATTGCGAAGGTTTTTTGCAAATAAAGTCATTGGACCCTCACCGATGCGTCGCCGTCAACGATGGCGAAACCGTCGCTGCCGACAGATAGAAAGCGCCCGAAATTCAAAACGGGCTTAAACTTTCCTTGAATGGCAACCTTAACGTAGCGCGAAATCTGATGGGCGCTATTCGAACATGTCGCCGTAAAAGAGGATTGCAGGACATTGTTGCATTCAAGCCAATATGTCACAGTCACGTCCGACGCAGCAACGCCCGCGGCCGATGCGGCCTCAGCGATTGTCGCCGTGTAATCGGTTTTCACTCTTGAAAAGGCTGTGATCTGTTCAATTGCACGTGCTGCGGCAGCTTCAACGCGTAACTTTTCGGCATAGCCGAGTGACGTGTCGATTGCCCCCAGCGCTAAGAACATACCCATGGGGAGCACCAGCGCCAGTTCGAGCGTGCTTGTGCCGGTGTCGCTATTACGAAATTGTTTGAGCAGGTTATTCATAGCTTTTTGTCCCGCCGTTTAGCCGACAAGTCTGACTTGCGTACCGGTGAAGCTGTCTGTCCCACCGCCGACTGGGCAACTGTTCGTGATCGTCGTATTTCCGGTCATGACAACGTTGCGCGCAACGATCTGCAGGCAGTCTGTCGTAAAGCTGGAGTTACCATTGAGCGTCACCGTCTGCGAGGGCATGTAGATGGCGCCTAAAAACGAGCCCGACGCGCCACCATTAAATATATCATCGAACGTCGATGGCGCGTCCCGGTCTTTGAAAAACAAGACGCCTTTATACGTACCGGAGCTCGGTGCTGACATGGTAATGCTCGCGCCGCCGTTCATGTTAACTTTACCGATTGCTGTGCCGGTACCGGTCATGATGATCGTTACACCGTTTGCAACGATATTTGCGCTGGAATTGGTCGAAAAGTCGCCCCCCGAAACATAATAAGTCCCTGGGGTCATCATCAGCGCGCCCTTTACGTCGAAGCTGGTGAAGCAACCGGGATTAACAGTTGTGCTTTTTCCAGGACTTACGGATATCGCACCTCCAGAGCACGACGCGATCGCACTGGTCGGATCACTCAGTGACGCAAAAGGATCACGCTGTGGGATCGAGTAAGGAACAAGCGTCGTGCCGCTGCTGTAATTGCCACTCGGCGGAACATTGCCGACAGCCGCAATTGGTGTTGCGCTGACGAGAGTAGAACCGGATGCAGTGATGGCGGTGCTACCAGTCGAGTTTGACGCGACGCCGCACCCCAAATTTACGGTGGAGTTGCCGGAAAACGTAACGCCATTGGCATTTGTGTCTTCAAGCGAAATTACGCAGTAGTCGCCGTTGTTCAAGACCGAAGCGGTTGCTTGCACGCGCAGTTCTGGTGGGTTTGCGATGAACATGCTCGAAAAGGGAAGCGACTTCGTGTAGCGCAGGATCACGCGCACAGCGCGAGCGTTGCCGGCAAAGGTGCCCGATGTTGGCGCATTCTCGATGGTAACGGTGACTCCGGTAAAGCCATCGAGAGTTTTGGTCAGATCATTATTGGCATTGGTGATAGCGCTTTCAGCTTGCGCCTTTGCATAGGCACCGTTCAACGCCGCCGAATCGGCACTGCGTTGCAATTGCTGCTTCATAAGCGTCCATTGTATCGTATCGGTGCCAAGGCCACCGAGCCCCACCATAAGCGGGAGCGACAGGCCGAATAAGATAAGCACGTTGCCGCTTTTGTTGCGCGCAACCTTGTCGCAGAAGGACATTGCCCTGCGGGTGCTGAGTCTGGATTTGATCAACGGTGCCTCCAACAGCGCGCTACATAACTACCGGCACTAAACAGACGCTATTAATCATTACCCAATTTTTGCGGTTATGGAGGCATTAAGGTTAATACCACGCCTGAGGTCATTTATGTGAATGAAGTCAAAAGGATTGCACTTGCCTACGCGCCTCCCCAGTCGCGGGAC
>JAYTAP010000019.1:0-33360 GCA_043737475.1 Sphingomonas sp. | reverse complement strand
CTGCGCTCAGCACGCGAACCTTGATCAGGTCGGTCGAGATCTTGTTCACCGCATTAACGATCGCCTCGGCCGAACCCTGCACGTCGGCCTTGACCACGATCGGGTATTCCATTGCCTTGGTGGCACTCAAATTGGCGAACAGGTTTTCCATGTCGACCGGTGCCGACACGGTGCGCAATTCGGTGGCCAGGTTCGCACGATAGAGCGCGACTTCACGCGCGCGCGCTTCGTTCTCGACGACCGACATCGGATCGCCCGCAGACGGAACGCCTGAAAGCCCGAGGATTTCGACCGGCATCGAAGGCCCCGCTTCCTTGATCTGCTGACCCTTGTCATTGATCATCGCGCGGACTTTGCCCGATTGCTGGCCGACGACAACAATGTCGCCCACGCGCAACGTACCGCGACGGACGAGCACCGTCGCGAGCGAACCGCGCCCCTTGTCAAGCTTGGCTTCGATCACGCTGCCTTCTGCAGGACGATCGGGATTGGCTTTCAGCTCGAGCAATTCGGCCTGAAGCTGAATTTTTTCAATGAGCGTATCGAGCCCGGTTTTCTTCAGCGCTGACACTTCGACATCCTGCACGTCGCCCGACATTTCCTCGACGACGATCTCATATTGCAGCAGTGCCTCGCGGACCTTCTGTGCATTGGCTTCGGGCTTGTCGCTTTTGGTGATCGCCACGATCATCGGCACACCGGCGGCCTTGGTATGGTTGATCGCTTCGATCGTCTGCGGCTTGATGCTGTCATCGGCAGCCACAACCAGCACGACGACGTCAGTGATGTTCGCCCCGCGCTTGCGCATGTCGATAAACGCTTCGTGACCCGGCGTATCAAGGAAAGTGATCTTCGCCCCGTCCTTCATCGCGACCTGATACGCGCCGATGTGTTGGGTGATCCCGCCCGCTTCGCCGCGCACGACGTCTGTGCCGCGCAGGGCATCGAGCAGCGAGGTCTTGCCGTGATCGACATGGCCCATGATCGTGACCACCGGCGGACGCGCGACCAGCGTTTCGTCAGCGTCGATGTCAACCGCCATGTCGATGTCGACATCGCTTTCGGAGACGCGCGTGACGTTGTGGCCGAAGTCGGTGACCAGCAGTTCGGCGGTATCCTGGTCGATGCTGTCGCCCATCGCCGATGGCACACCCATCTTGAACAGCGCCTTGATCAGGTCGCTGCCGCGTTCGGCCATACGATTGGCGAGTTCGCCGACCGTGATGGACTCGGGGATAACGACATCGCGGATCTGCTTGGCTTGTGCCTGGCCGCTGCCATGTGCACGACGTTCCTTTTCGCGAGCGCGCTTCAGAGCCGCAAGTGAGCGTGCCCGTGCGCCCTCGCCGTCGCTGTCAAGCGCGCGGGTTACGGTCAACTTGCCCGATTGGCGCCGATCATCGCCACCCAGCTTGCCGCGCGCCACCCGAACAGGCTCGGGGCGGCGTTCGGGGATGCCCGAAGGCCGCACGGATTGCTTGCCGTCGCTGCGCTCTGCCTGGGCTTGTTGCACTTCGGGTTCGACGACGGGCGTAGGGTTCAGCGCTTCCTGACGCGCGGCGTCTTCGGTCGCAATGCGCTCGGCCTCTTCGGCATTGCGATTGTCCTCGGCGCGACGTCTTTCGTCGTCATTTGAATCGAGTTTTGCGCGATCTTCGCGTCGGCGCGATTCCTCGAGCGCATTCATCCGCGCTTCGTCGGCTTCGCGGAGCAGTTTGGCTTGTATTTCTTGCCGCGACATCAGGCTCGATGGCGGCATCGATGGGGCAGGAGGTGGCGGCGGCGGCGGCGGTGGTGCGGCAACGACCGGGGCCGCAACCGCGACCTGTGGTTCGGGCGTAACTTCGACTTCGCCCGGACGCCCGATCATGCGCCGCTTCTTCACTTCGACGACGACCGTGTTCGATCGGCCATGGCTGAAGCTCTGCTTCACCTTGCCGGTTTCGACAGTGCGCTTCAGGCTCAGCGGTGCGCGCATGCCCAGTTTCGGTTTTTCGGTATCGCTCATTTATTAAAACCCAAGCCCTTCAGATCGTCGTCGTCATTGTTAGTCGTAATTGTAGTCGGTGCGCCGCGCGGCCCTGAACCCTGCGAACGCGTTTCGCAAGGCTTGCCCGGTTGCTGTGCGTCGATAAAATTATGCCACCGGTCAATCGCAGCCGAAACGCGTGTCGCCGCACGCGCATCCGTGACACCGATATGTACCACATTCTCACGCCCCAGCGCCATCGACAAGATCGTGCGGTCGACGCTCAGGATCAACCCCTGCCGTCCCGAGCCCTCGTCGTCGTTGCCGACGCGCCACGCCTGATCGAGTTTGCGATTGCCATCGGACGATGCGTCGGCGGCGTGATAAAGCAGATGCAGTGCTCCTTTGCGTGCAGCTTCCTCGATCCGCTCGGAGCCGGTGACGACCGTCGACGCTCGCGCTTCGAGACCCAGACGGTCGAGCGCATTGCGTGCTAGCGCGTTCTCGATCCGTTGCGGGAGGTCGTCTGCAATTGTCAGATCGCTCGTCTTGTAGGCCCGAGCCAAAGCGCCTTTCAGCTTGCCTTTGGCGAGGGCCGCTTCCAGCGTGCCCCGCGAGACGCCGATCCACGCGCCGCGCCCCAGCGCTTTTGCGCGAACATCGGGCAGCACCTGGCCGTCCGGCGCAAGCGCAAGCCGGATCAGGCTGTCGCGCGACGCACGCTCCCCGCTCAGAACGCAGCGGCGTTCCGGATCGTGTCCGGTGTCTGTTGACGCTACCGTGTCATTCTGGGGAGTCCGCAAGTGCGTCCTCCTTTTTGTCTTCATCCTCGAACCAGTGCGCGCGGGCGGCCATGATGATTTCGTTGCCCTGCGCTTCGGTCAGATTATATTCGGCGAGCACGCCGCCCTTTGGCTCGTTTGCCGTCGGTGTGGCTTTGCGGCGCGGCTCGATCCGGCGCTTCTGGATCAGTTCGTCGGTCGCCAGATCGGCCAGATCGTCGAGCGTCTTGATGCCGCCTTTGCCGAGTGTTACCAGCATTGCTTCGTTGAGATGCGGCATCGCGGCGAGCGCATCCTCGACGCCCAGCGAACGGCGCAATTCGCGATTGGCTTCCTCGCGCCGGTCGAGCGCTTCGGTGGCGCGGCTCTGCAATTCAGCGCCGAGCTCTTCGTCGAACCCTTCGATTTCGGCAATTTCTGAGACGTCGACGTAGGCCACTTCTTCGAGGCTGGTAAAACCTTCGGCGACGAGCAGCTGCGACAGCGTCTCGTCGACGTCGAGTTCCTTCTGGAACAGATCCGAACGCTCCACGAATTCGCGCTGGCGCTTTTCGCTGGCGTCGGTTTCGGTGAGGATGTCGATGGCCTTGCCGGTCAGTTGCGAGGCAAGGCGGACGTTCTGCCCGCGACGACCGATGGCGAGGCTCAGCTGGTCATCGGGAACGACGACTTCAATCCGGTCTTCTTCCTCGTCGATGACCACGCGGCTGACGTTGGCGGGTTGGAGCGCATTGACCACGAATGTCGCGGTATCTTCCGACCAGGGAATGATGTCGATCTTTTCGCCCTGCATTTCCTGCACGACGGCTTGCACGCGGCTGCCTTTCATGCCGACGCAGGCACCGACTGGATCGATGCTGCCGTCGCGGCTGATCACGCCGATCTTCGCGCGGCTGCCGGGATCGCGCGCGGCTGCCATGATCGTGATGATGCCGTCGTAAATTTCGGGGACTTCCTGCGCAAACAGCTTTTTCATGAAGTCGGGATGCGCGCGGCTGAGGAAAATCTGGGGCCCGCGCGTTTCGCGCACGACTTTCAGGATCAGCGACCGGACGCGATCACCAACACGAACGACTTCGCGCGGAATCTGCGCATCGCGGCGGATCACGCCTTCGGCCCGGCCAAGGTCGACGACGACATGGCCGAACTCGACACGCTTGACGACGCCAGTGATGATTTCACCACCGCGGTCCTTGTATTCCTCATACTGCCGCTCACGCTCGGCATCGCGGACTTTCTGAAAAATAATCTGCTTCGATGCTTGTGCTTGAATGCGACCGAATTCGATCGGGGGCAGCGGATCGACAATATAATCGCCGATCGACGCGCCCGGCTGCAGTATCTGTGCTGCTTCGACATTCACTTGCTTGTAGAGGTCGTCAACGAGTTCGACGACCTCGACGACGCGCCACAAGCGCGTTTCGCCTGACGTCGTGTCGATCTTCGCGCGGATTTCCATTTCCGAACCATAGCGCATCTTTGCCGAGCGCTGGATCGCATCCTCGAGCGCTTCGATCACGATTTCGCGATCGATCAGTTTTTCCTTGGCAACCGAATCGGCAATTGCCAACAGTTCGGCCTTGTTGGCGGTAATCGCAGTCGCCATTCGTCTATCCTTCTTGCAGAATTTTGTCGGCACCGTCGGTGGACAGCGGTGCGGTTGCGTGAATCAATTTGTCGGTCAGGACCAGTTTGGCGCTGAAAATCGCATCATAAGGAATGCGCATCGCACCATGTTTGGCAATCACGACAACGGTGTCGTCGCCCTCGACGCCTTCCAGTCGCGCGTCGAACATTTTGCGGCCTTCGATCGGTTCAACGAGTTTCAGCCGTGCTTCATGCCCCGCCCAATCCTCATAATCGGCGATGCGCGTCAGCGGACGGTCGATGCCGGGCGAAGAAACTTCGAGACGATAGGCTTCCTCGATCGGATCGACTTCGTCGAATATTTCGGACAACCGCCGCGATAGCGCTGCGCAGTCATCAAGCGTCAGTTGGCGTGTATCGGGCCGCTCTGCCATGACCTGAAGCGTCGGGTCGGATTTTCCACCGAACATGCCGACGCGTACCAGCCTGAGCCCAAGCGCATCCGCCTCGGGCTCGATCAGTGCAGTCAGTGCGGCGATATCCGCCAAGTGTCTCTCCAATATGGCTCTGCGGCGCCCGGAGCCGGTTGGCTTCGAACCCGAACAAAGTTACCGATGTAAGGAATACAATTTCCGCATACGCAGTTGTGCACCTATCGGCAAGTCACTTCATGGAGTCATCAATGACGCGCTCTTCATTCGTTTTCGCTTTGGCTCTGACGGCCTGTTCGACCGGACCCGCACCTGCCCAGAACGGACAGGCGGCGATCACCGGCGCGCAGTCGGGTGCCGCCAAGCCGTTCACTGCCACCCCGGTTGCAAAATTCAACGCACCCTGGGCGATGACTTTCCTGCCCGACGACCGGATGCTGGTTACCGAAAAAAAGGGGCAGCTGCTGCTCGTCAGCGCTGACGGCGAAAAGCGCGCGGCCGTCGCAGGGATCCCCGCGGTTGACAGCGCAGGGCAGGGAGGACTGATGGATATTGTCCTCCACCCCGATTTCGCCAATCGGGATCAAGGCGCAACGAACAACCGGCGCATCTACTTCAGCTATTCGGAAGCCCGCGGTAGCGGCAAGGGCGTCGTGCTTGCCAGCGGCCGGCTGTTCGATATGGACGGTGGCCCGCAACTAACCGAATTTCGCATACTCTTCCGTGCCGCGCCCTATGTCTCGGGCAACGGGCATTATTCGGGCCGGATCGCATTTGCCCCCGACGGCAAGCTCTTCTTCACGGTCGGAGAGCGTCAGAAATTTACCCCGGCGCAGGACAAAAACGGGACGCTCGGGAAAGTGTTGCGGCTGAACGACGACGGGACGCCTGCTGCCAACAATCCTCTGACTGCTCAGGGCTTCCTTCCTGAAGTTTGGAGCTATGGTCACCGCAACCTGCTCGGCATAGCCTTCGACGCAAAAGGGCGTTTATGGGAACAGGAAATGGGACCGGAGGGTGGCGATGAACTCAACATCGTCGTTCCTGCCAAGAATTACGGCTATCCCATCGTATCGAACGGTCGCAATTACGGCGCGTCGACCGACGATATTCCCGACCATCCGACGCGGCCCGAATTCGAAGCGCCCAAGGTCAGCTGGAATCCTGTCATTTCGCCAGCAGGCCTGATGATTTATTCGGGCGATAAATTTCCTGCGTGGAAAGGCAATATCTTGATCGGCGGCCTGTCGTCGCAAGCGCTGATCCGTGTCGCGGTCGATGGCGATACAGCGCGCGAGGCCGAACGTTACGACATGGGCACGCGCATCCGCGAAGTGGAGCAGGGTCCCGATGGCTCGATCTGGCTGCTCGAGGACGAAGGGCGGTTGCTGAAGCTCATGCCGCTTGGCTGATCGCGCGTTTCGACCGCATCGTCGCGTCACTGCCAGCATGTCATAAATTTTAAGCGAGGCGCAGACACATATCGAGCTTGGCGGGACGCTACACAGGAGACATGCGCGATGCGTCCGTATTTTGTAATTGCCTTGCTCGTTGCCACGCCCGCTACGGCCGCCGGTCCGGGTCAGGGTCAGGCCTCATCAGTCTCGGCAACAACCGTATTCACGATCACACCTGTGGGCAGTTTCGACAATCCCTGGGCGATGACATTCCTGCCTGATGGTCGTGCACTCGTCAGCGAAAAGCCCGGCAGGCTTCGTGCGGTTGCGACGAACGGCACGGTTTCAGCGCCGCTCCCGGGTCTGCCCGCCGTCCAATATGGCGGGCAAAATGGCCTTCTGGATGTGATTGTTCATCCCGACTTCGCCAAGAATCGCTTGGTGTACATCAGCTATGTCGAACCCGGACCGGGCGGAACAAGCGGACTGGCCGTTGGCTATGGCCGATACGTCAACAATGCGATTCAGGGTTTTCGCGTCATCTTTCGCGATCCTGTAAAAACCTCGGATGGTAACGGCCATGTCTCGGGCCGCCTCGCGTTTGCGCCGAATAAAACCCTGTTCGTCGCGTCTGGTGATCGCCAGCAAGCGACTCCTGCGCAGGATTTGACCTCGGCGAAAGGCAAAATCCTGAATATGACAAACATTGGCTGGGCGTTGGCAGCGCCGGCGTTTCCCGGGTCTGCGACAACGCGCAAAATCCATTCGCTCGGGCACCGCAGTCTATTGGGGATGGCGTTCGATGCTGCAGGCAATCTTTGGGAACATGAAAACGGTCCGCAAGGCGGTGACGAACTCAATCTGATCGCTCGCGGCGCAAATTATGGCTGGCCCGTTGTTTCGAACGGCCGCAATTACGGCAGCCCCACCGACGACATCCCCGATCATGAAACGCGTCCTGATTTTGCCGCACCGAAAGTCTGGTGGAACCCCTCGCTCGCGCCGTCAGGGCTATTCTTCTATTCGGGCAGCTTGTTTCCGGCGTTTCGCGGCAATGCGTTTATAGGGACGCTTGCCGGGCAATCGATCGTGCGCATTACGGTTACCGGAACGTCAGCCACCGAGACGGTTCGCTACAGCATGGGCGCGCGCATCCGTGAAGTCGAACAGGGGCCGGACGGTGCAATTTGGGCGCTGGAGGACGGAGCCGGTGGCCGCTTGTTGAAGTTGACGCCTAAACCCTGAGGTAGCGAAAATACCAGACTTCGTGGCCGTAGACCGTGCGCGCTTTCCGCTCATAACGTGTTTCGGGCCAGTCGGCGGGACGGTTCAGAAAGTCCGCTGACCGCGTTACCTGCCACACGAAGTCGGTCCGCGCGCTCATGATCATCATGGCGTGGCGGACGTAAACCGGATGATCGGTGCCAAAGCGGAATTCGCCGCCGGGTTTGAGCTTTGCGGCGATCAAGTCGACCGGTCCCTTGTTCATGAAGCGACGCTTGGCATGGCGTGCCTTGGGCCACGGGTCGGGATGAAGCAGATACACGCGGGTCAGTGATGCATCGGGGAGGCGCTTGAGCACGTCGATCGCGTCACCCATGTGGAGGCGGATATTGTCCAGCGCGCCTTCCTGGATATGCTGAAGCGCGCTGACGACACCGTTCAAAAACGGCTCGCAACCGATGAAGCCGCTGGCAGGCCGCATGGCCGCGTGCGCCGTCAGATGCTCGCCACCGCCAAAACCGATTTCGAGTTCGAGCGGGCGGGCGTTGCCGAAAAGCACGCTCGAATCGATCGGCCCATCAGGCATGGCGAGCGTCGGCAGCAGTTCCTCCATAAGCGCTGCTTGCCCGTCGCGCAATTTATGGCCAGCGCGGCGGCCATAAAGGCGGCCGATGGTGACAGGATCGCTTATGCCAGTGCTGCCTTCAGGTCGGCGACGAGGTCCGTGCGCTCCCATGGGAAGAAATCGCCGTCGGCCTTTTGCCCGAAATGGCCATAGGCAGCCGTGCGGCGATAGATCGGCTTGTTCAATCCAAGATGCATACGGATACCGCGCGGGGTCAGGCCGCCAAGTTTCTCGATGCCCATGATTGCGGCTTCGATCCGGTCGTCGCCGACGGTGCCGGTGTCGTGGGTATCGACATACAGCGACAGGGGCTTGGATACACCGATGGCATAAGCCAGCTGGATCGTGCAGCGCGTCGCAAGCCCTGCGGCAACGATGTTCTTGGCCAGATAGCGCGTGATGTATGCGGCCGAACGGTCGACTTTGGTCGGATCCTTGCCGCTGAACGCGCCGCCGCCGTGCGGTGCGGCACCGCCATAGGTGTCGACAATGATCTTGCGCCCGGTGAGGCCGGCGTCGCCATCGGGCCCGCCGATTTCGAAACTGCCGGTCGGGTTGATGTGATATTCGGTTTCGCGGAGCAGCACGGGCGGCAGGATGTCGGCGACCACGCGCTTCACATAATCGTGCAGTTCGGCTTCCTTTGCGCCTTCGTCATAGCCTTTGCCGTGCTGCGTTGAAACCACGATCGCGGTCGCAGCGACGGGCAGGCTGCCTTCATAACGCAGCGTCACCTGGCTCTTGGCATCGGGCTCGAGGAAAGGTGCAGCGCCCGAATGGCGGTCTTCGGCCATGCGCTTCAAAATCTGGTGCGAATAATAAAGCGTCGCGGGCATCAGATCGGGGGTTTCGTCAGTCGCATAACCGAACATAATGCCCTGGTCACCAGCGCCTTCATCCTTGTTGCCGCTCGCATCCACGCCCTGCGCGATGTGCGCTGACTGGCCGTGCAGATTGTTCATGAACGTCAGGGTTTGCCAATGGAAACCGTCCTGTTCGTAACCGATTTCCTTGACGGTGCGGCGGACGGTTGCTTCGATTTCGGCCTTTGCGCCGGGTGCCCATTCGCCGTTTTCGTACACCCCCTTGCAGCGGATTTCACCGGCGAGCACGACAAGCTGTGTCGTTGTCAGCGTTTCGCAGGCGATGCGCGCTTCGGGATCCTTCGACAAGAACAAATCAACGATCGCGTCCGAAATCTGGTCCGAAACCTTGTCCGGGTGACCTTCCGAAACCGATTCGGACGTGAAAAGATAATTATCGCGCATGAGAGGATCCTGTCGTGATATAAAGAATGCTTTATGTCCGGATCGCGCCTTTAGCGATGACGGCGACGAAGGGCAACGGCAAAGCCGATCAGGGTTAACGCAAAGCCTAGTGGCAGTATGTTGCCGAAACGCGAAAACAATGTCGGCGGCGCTGCCGCGGGCAGCGTAGTCTGAATAAAGCCCGCTTTGCTCATCGGCAGCGCGGTTAGCAAATTGCCATTGGCATCGATGACGGCGGAAATCCCCGTTGGCGTCGAGCGGATGACCGGCATGCCTTCCTCGATCGCGCGTAGCCGCGCCTGCGCCAGATGTTCGGGCGGGCCCCAGCTGCCGAACCATGCATCGTTCGAAGGATTGAACAGGAAAGCGGGACGGTCTGCGCGATCGATGACCTGGCCTGAAAAGATGATCTCGTAACACACTTGCACGCCAAGCTTGCCGAATCCGGGAAGCGTGATGCTCCGTGGTCCCGGGCCAGGTTTGAAGTCTATATCGCCCGGCACAAGCCGCGACAGGCCGATGGCCGACAGCAGCGGCCGCATCGGCAGATACTCGCCATAGGGCACCAGATGCGCCTTGTCGTATCGCGCGGCGATCCGCGCCTCGGCATCAAGGACGAAAACACTGTTCGTTGCCGAAACGGCCACTTCCTCGACGCCCGCGCCGTATCGACGCCGGGCATATTCGATTCGCGTGCCGCCAGTGACGAGCAGATCACTGGGCCCGAGCAGCGTTGCGAGGTCGGTGCGTAACGGGCCGTCATAATCGATTTCATAGGCGTCGTTCAGTGCCGCTTCGGGCCAGAACAGCAGGCGCGGCGCTACTCCAGGCGGACCGCTGAGCCGTGCCAGCGTCTCAAGCCCGGCGCGGGCTACGGCTGGATCGCGTCCCTCGTTCAAACCGATATTCGGCTGGATCACGCGCACCAGCGTCGTCGTCCGCCCCGGATCGCCAGCCGCATAGGTCGTCAGCCATCCGGCCAGCAACAAGCTGCCCAGTGAAACAGGGAAAGCGGTCAACCGTTTTTTGTGCATCAACGTGCCCGCGACAAGGATCATGCAGCCTGACAGCCCATACGTCCCGATCAGCTTGGCCAAACCGTCGGCGGGTGTCGGCACCAATGCGACCCCCAGTGGATTCCACGCGAAGCCGGTAAAAAGGCTGGCCCGCAGATATTCGGTAACGATCCAGGCTGCGGCAAAAACCAGCGCATAAACCGCCTTGTTCGAGCGCCCCCAACGCCACGCAAGCCCCGCCGCCACGGCCGGATAAACCGCAAGATACAGCGACAGCGCAACGACGGCGACATAGCCAAGCCAGACCGGCATCGCATCCTGATACCTGAATGCGCCTGCGATCCAGTTCATCCCGACCACAAAGTGACCGAGGCCAAACCACCAGCCGCGCCCCAGCGCCGCGCGCAGATCGGGCGCCTCGGTAACGATCCACATCCATAAAGCAAAAGCGGAAACTGTGACGGGCCACAGCTCAAGCGGGGCAAAGCCGGTTGCGGACACCAGTCCGGTGGCCAGAGCAAGCAATTTGGGAAAGCGCATCACGGCGGCCGCTATTGACCGAGCGTGTGACAGACGCAACGGCTTGCGCTAATCGGCGGTGATGATCCTTATTGCTCTTGCCGCTGTCACGGCCCCGTTGCTTCCCCCCGAAATTGCACGCGATCTGCGCTGTGTCGCCATAATCGGCGTTGCCCGGGACGCGGGATTGGCCAGCGAAGGCGCACTCTATGCAGCTATCGTCGGGGCAAGTGCAATGGACACAACCGGACAGAGCCGCGAGGTCGTGCGGGATCTCATTTTCGATCAGGTTCGCATCGTCCGCAAAGCCGCACCGGCGGCTGCCGAAGTGACGACCTGCATCACGCAAATGCGCGCGCGCATCGCGCTCGAGAATGTTGCGCCATGAGGCCGTTTCATCTGGCGTTTCCGGTCCATGACCTGAACGCGGCGCGTGATTTCTATGGCCGCGTGCTCGGCTGTGCCGAGGGGCGCAGTTCCGACCAGTGGATCGATTTCAATCTCTATGGCCATCAGATCGTTACCCACCTTGCGCCGTCATCGCATGCCGTGATGTCCAATCCCGTTGATGGTCATGACGTGCCGGTGCCGCATTTCGGCGTCGTGCTGACGATGGAAGCGTGGCAAACGCTTGCGGACCGGCTCGAAGCGGCGGGCACGCATTTTGCCATCGCGCCGACGATCCGGTTCAAGGGACAAGTCGGCGAGCAAGCGACGATGTTTTTTTATGACCCGAGCGGCAATGCGCTCGAGTTCAAGGCGTTTGTTGATGATTCACAGCTGTTCGCAACGTGAACTCAGCCGTCGTAGTCGCCGCCGAGATTCTGGTTGCGCGGCGGTGCCGCGGCGGTCAGGCGGAGCGCTTCGGCCGACTGGCTGAGCGAGCCCATTTCGTCGACAACATCGTCATCGTCGATCTGCACGCGCTGCATGTTCGAGATGACCGCTTCGCGAAGTTCTTCGGGAAACACCGTAACGTCGGCGATTTCGCGCAAAGCGACGACCGGGTTCTTGTCGCGATCGCGATCGATCGTCAGTTCGGCGCCGCCCGAAATCTGACGCGCTCGCTGAGCAGCAAGCAGAACGAGGTCGAACCGGTTGGGAATTTTGTCGACACAATCTTCGACTGTTACGCGCGCCATCGAACGCTTCCTTTGAAATCTTGCTGCTGAATGCGAGCGCGGCGCTTAGCAACCGTCGCTTGCAAAAGCAACATCGCCCGCGCAAGGGCAGCGCCATGGCCCAGGCGCACGACGTTGACGGCAATCGTCTTTCGCTTTTGACCGATGGCCCCGAACGGCTCGATGCGCTGGTTGCGCTGATCGATGAGGCGAAGGTGAGTCTCAAGCTGCTTTATTATATTTACGCCGATGATGCAGCTGGACAGCGGGTGCACCTTGCGCTGGTCGCGGCGGCGGCGCGCAAGGTGGCGGTGGCGCTAATCGTCGATGGCTTCGGCAGTGACACTGATTCGCAAAGCCGGTTTTTCGAGCCACTGAAGGCAACCGGAATCGATGTCTGTGCATTTCATCCGCGATGGGGACGGCGCTATCTGCTGCGTAATCATCAGAAAATGGCCATTGCTGACGATGCGCGCGCGATTATCGGGGGTTTTAATGTCGCTGCCGATTATTTTGCGGAGTCGGGCGAAACGGCGTGGCGCGATCTTGGCCTGATGATCGAAGGTGAAGCGACGCTGCGCTTAGCCGGTTATTTTGATGCGTTGCAGCGCTGGACCAAACGCCCGCGCGCCAAGATGCGCGATCTGCGCATGGCGCTCCGCGACTGGAGCAACCCCGCGGGCAAGATGCGTTGGCTGCTCGGTGGGCCGGTTCGGCGGTTGTCGCCGTGGGCGCGCAGCGTTCGCGACGACATGATGACGGCCAAGAGCCTGTCGATGATTGCCGCCTACTTTGCGCCGAACCCGGCAATGCTGCGCCGTCTCGACCGGATCGGCCAGCGCGGCAGCGCGCGGATCGTCACGGCATCCAGGACCGATAACATGGCGACCATCGGTGCAGCGCGTTTTACCTACCCGGGGCTCCTCAGAAAAGGCGTACGCATTTTCGAATATTCGCCATCACGGCTTCACACCAAGCTGATTCTGATCGACGATCTGGTGTACATCGGCAGCGCCAATTTCGACATGCGCAGCCTGTTTCTCAATCTCGAAGTCATGCTGCGCGTCGACGATCGGGCATTTGCGGGTCATGTGCAGGCGTACATCGAAAGCGAAATCACGGCTTCGGTCGAACAGCATTTGCCGGACTATACCGGCTGGCGAACATGGACAGCAAAGCTGCGCCGCGCACTGAGTTATTTTGTTGTCGCGGTGATGGATTACAACGTCGCGCGGCGGCTCAACTTTGCCGAGGAATGACGGATCAAAGCGTCTTTTCGTAAATCCGATAAACCTTGTTGATCTTGCCGTTGATGGCCTCGCCGACCGATTTCATCGGACCATTGTCGTCGAGCACCCAGCCGAATTCACCGCGCGTGGCCCCATATCTGGCCGTGGCATCACGTCGGGTGAACTCGACAAGCATGAGCGCAAGCTGGCTCGCAAGCCGCGTGGACTGCAATTTCTGTAACACGCCCATCAACGGCACACGCATCGTCCGCACCTTGGGCGCACGCAGCCACCAGAGCAGTTTTGCCCAATTGAACGGATACAAGCTGCCGGCATAACCGATCAGTTTTTCGTTCATGTCAGGCAGCGTCATCATGAATGCGACCGGCTCGCCATCGACTTCGGCAATGCGAATCAGGTCTTCATAAACGATCGGTTTCAGTTTCTTTCCGACATGCGCGATTTCACTGTCGGTGATCGGCACAAAGCCCCAGTTGCCGCGCCAGGCGTCGTTCAAAATGCCCAGAATCAGTGCCGCTTCCTGATCGAATTTGCTTTTGTCGACGCGGCGAATGACGATGCGCGGATTGCGCTCGCCCGAATGGATAATGCGCTGGGCCAGCGGCGGGAAATCGACCGTAATCGGTATTTCATAGGTCAGTAAGTCCTGCACGCCTGCATAACCCGCGCCTTCGATCCAGCCTTCGTACGCTGCGCTGTTGTGTCCCATCATGACGGTCGGCGGGTGGTCGTGCCCCTTCACGAGCAGGCCGGGTTCGTCCCAGATCGACAGGCTGATCGGCGCAAGGACGCGGGTCATGGCTTTGCTGCGCAGCCAGTCTTCGGCCCTTGCGATAAGTGCTGCCATGGTCGCGGCGTCCTCGGTCTCGAGCAATCCCCAATTGCCGGTGCCGGGGCCCATCCCCTGCTCTTGCGGCTGGGCGAGCGCGAGATGATCGATATGCGCCGAGATGCGGCCAGTCACGCGACCGTCTGCTTCTGCAAGGAACAATTGCGCTTCGCCATGTTCGAACCATGGGTTTTTGCCCGGTGTGATCAATGCGTAGACGTCTTGTCTGAGCGGCGGCACCCAATTCGGATCGCGGGCATAAAGCCGGTAGGGCAGATCGACGAACGCTTTACGGTCGGCTTTCGTGGTGACGGGGCGGACGGTGGTCAATTTGGCTCCGGCAAATCGGATGGGGGTGGTAAATTAGCGGTTGGGTGACTAAATAGCATCAACGAGCAAGCCATGGACAGCGCAATTTCCCTTGAGCGATCCGTTACAGGATCACGAGCGCAGTCCGCCGTGCCACTTTCCCGGGCGCGCGTCGCGGATGACGTTGCGATGCTGCGCACAGCGGCCGAGCTTACACGCGATATCAATACCGCAAAGCCGCTGGTTTATTGGGGTGATTTTCTTGGGTCGGCAGCGTTGGGCTACGCAGGTCTCGCTGGTGCTATTGCGCTGTCGGGGATGTGGGCGGTTGCGTCGGCATTGGTAGCGATCCTCGGGCTGTATCGCGCGGGCAGTTTCATCCATGAACTGACGCACATCCGCCATCGCGAGTTGCCGTGGTTTCGCTTTGGCTGGAACGCAGTGATCGGGGCGCCGCTGCTGATCCCGTCGTTCATGTATGAAGGTGTGCACAACCTTCACCATAATCGGACGCGTTATGGCACGATCGAGGATCCCGAATATCTGCCGCTGGCGCTGATGAAACCGTGGACATTGCCGCTTTTTGTGGTGACTGCCGCACTGGCACCGATTGCTTTGCTGCTTCGCTTCAGCGTGCTGACACCGTTGTCGCTAATGATCCCCGCGCTGCGCCGCTTGGTCGTCGGGCAGTTTTCGGGTCTGCAGATCAATCCGAAATTCCGTCGCCGCGCGCCCGAAGGCGAACTTGCGCGCCAGTGGGCCTGGCAGGAAGGGGCGGCGAGCATCTGGGGACTTACGCTGATTGCCCTCGTCGTCAGCGGCGTCATCCCGTTACGTGCTTTTCTTATCATGCTGGCAATCGTTTCGGGCACCATGCTGCTAAACCAGACGCGGACACTGGTCGCCCACCTTTGGGAAAATGAAGGCGAAGCTATGACGGTCACGGCGCAATATCTCGATTCGGTGAATGTGCCCCCGCCTGCCACATTGCCTGCGCTCTGGGCACCGGTGGGCCTGCGCTACCATGCGCTTCACCATCTGTTGCCGAGCCTGCCCTATCATTCGCTCGGTGAGGCGCACCGTCGGCTTTCAAAAGCTCTTTCGGCAGACTCGCCGTATCACAAAAGCAGCTATTCGGGCCTACCGCACCTTGTGGCGAGGCTTGCGCGGAATACGGTCACTCCTCGGTCCTGATAAGGACTGCCTCCCCGATCAGCAGGAACAGAAAAAACGGGCCCCAAGCTGCGAGTAGCGGCGGATAAGCACCGAGATTGCCCATCGCCAGCCCAAAGTTATCGGCAACAAAATATAAAAACCCGAGCATCATGCCGACGACGGCACGAACGAAAAGCTTGCCCGATCGCGCCAGGCCAAAGGCGGCAACGGCCCCGAGCAACGGCATCAGGACGGTCGAGAGTGGCCCCGAAATCTTGTGCCACAATGCCGCTTCGACCGCGGCACTGGGCCGTCCCGCAGCTTTCAGGTCGGCAATCGCTGTTTGTAGTTCGCCAAACGGCAAACCAGCACCATCGACATTGGCCAGCGTGAATTGGTCGGGGCGCACTGTCGGGGCGACCATGATTGTTCCCAGCGCCGATTTGATGCCGCTCGTGACATCGAAGCTTTCGGCATTTTCGAGCTGCCAGCCGGTGGCCGTGGCCGTTGCCCGGTCCGCCGTCACGATTTTGGCAAGCGTTCCGCCTGTCCGGTCATAGACGCTGACCCCCGTAAGCACCGTTTTCGCGCCGCGACCCTCGACGATGTTTGCGTGGATCAGGTCGTCGCCCTCCCGCACCCAGATGTTGGACATTGCTTCACGCCCGCTGGGCATTTTGCCATATTCGGCGGCCTCCCAAGATTTCAAAGTCGCTGTCGCGCGGGTCACGACGCGCTCGTTGAAAGCGAACGACAGGCCTGCGATGACAAGGCTCGCCACGATCAGCGGCGCGAGCACCTGATGCGCGGAAAGTCCCGCTGCTTTCATCGAGACGACTTCGCTATTCTGATTGAGCGTCGCAAGCGTGATGATCGTGCCCAGCAGGATGCAGAAGGGCAGAAAGCGCTGGATGATGCCCGGAACGCGCAAGCTGACATAGGTCAGGATCTCGCCTTGTCCGTTGCCCGGGTAGCGCAAAATCGCGTCACTTTCCCCCAGCAGGTCAAGCACCTGCAGGACGATGACGAGCAGCGCGAGCACGGCAAAAGAGCGAACGGCAAACATCTTTGCCATGTAAATCGTGAGCGTCCGCGACGGAAAGAGATCGGGCATCAGCGCGCCCCCCGCACAAATGCGCCGCCGATACGTTTGACCGCCGCCGTGATCTTTCCGGCAATCCGGTCGAGCCCGCCGATTGGCTGTCCGCCAGGCACATAGGCGATTGTGCGGAACATCAAGACGATCAGTGCCGCAAACGCCAGAAACGGTAGCCACAGGGCGATAAACGGATCGATCTTGCCAAGCTGTCCCATGCCGGTCGCATATTCGCTGATTTTGTAATAAGTCACGACCGCGACAACGGCGACGAAAACGCCGATGGCCGATGTCGATCGCTTCGGCGGCACGGCGAGCGCGACGGCGAGCAGCGGCAGCAGCATCATCATCGCAACCTGCACCACGCGGAAGTTGAATTGCGACCAGCTTTCGTTGCGCAACGTCTGTGTGCTTCTGGCGTCGGTTCCCACAGCGACAAGCTCGGGCAGCGTCAGTTCGCGGTCGGCCCCGCCGCGTCCGCGGAACGATTCGATCTTGGGCAGGTCGATCGGCAGATCATGCGCACTGAACTGCAAAACGCGGGGAACGCGGAAATCGGGCGCGTTATGCGTCAGTGTCCCGTTGGTCAGCCGCAAGATGATCGTGTCCGGATCATCGGTTGCCAAAAATGTGCCACGCTCTGCTGTGACTGCAAGGCTGCGACCGCCTTTTTCACGCGCCATGACGAAAATCCCCGTGAGATTTCGGCCTTCTTCGCTGCTCGATTCGATCCGCAACGTCATGTCTTTGCCAAGCTTGGTGAATTCGCCCACTTTGATCGATGCGCCAAGCGCGCCCGACCGCAATTCAAACCGTAATCGCTCATAGGCATAACGCGCTGACGGCTGGACAAAGCCGACAATCATCAGATTTAGGACAGCAAAGAAGATGGCATACATGAACGGCACGCGGAGCAGCCGCCAATAGCCCTGACCGACAGCCTGGAGAACGTCGAGTTCGGACGACAGCGCGAGTTTGCGAAAGGCCAGCAAGATACCGAGGAGAACCCCGATCGGTATGCCAAGCGACAGATATTCGGGCAGCAGGTTCGCCAGCATCTGCCACACGATGCTGACCGGACCGCCTTCGCTCGCAACAAAATCGAACAGACGCAACATGCGGTCAAGGACTAGCAGCATCGCTGCAATGACGAGCGATGACAGCAGCGGAACGATGATGAGCCGTGCGAGATAACGGTCGGTTGACGAGAGGAAGCGAGAAGCGATGACCACACCGATTGTTGTTTATGGCCATGTCTTATCCGCTCCGGCCTGAGTTGGGAATATCAGGCGGCTCGGGCGCGCGCCTTTCGCACGGGGTCATTGGCAAGCAAGGTTCCCACGGCTTTACCGAGCGACGCCAGCGTGAAGGGTTTGCGCAAGACCGTATGTCCGCCAAACGCAGCGGCCGTATCGATGTCGCCGGCATAGCCCGTCACGAATAATACAGGCAGACCGGGATAATCGTTGCGGATCGACGCGACGAGTTCGGGACCAGTCATGCCCGGCATAAGCACGTCGCTGACAATCAGCCCGATATCGGGATTTTCGCGGAGTCGCTTGTTGGCATCCCCGGGATGAAGGCAACGGACCGTGCGCAGGCCGAGTTCCTCGAGCGCGTCACCCGTGGCTGCAAGGACGCGCGGGTCATCTTCGACCACGAGAACTGTTGTGCCGCGACGCCGGGGCAGCGTGCTGACCGCTTCGGGGAGATCGGGTTCGATGACCGGATCAGTCGGGCTGCGCGGCAGGAAAATCGACACTGTGGTACCGCTGCCGACGTTGCTGTCGACGGTGACAGCGCCTTGTGACTGGCGGACGAAGCCGAAAATCTGGCTCAGGCCGAGCCCCGTTCCCTTGCCCGTCGGCTTGGTCGTGAAAAATGGTTCGAACGCGCGCTCCAGCACGTCCTGCGTCATGCCCGTCCCGGTATCTGTGACGCTCAGGCGGACATACTCACCGCTGCCGATGCTCTCGATCTCGTCTGGTTCAACCAAGACGTTGGACGTGACGATCCGCAGCGTTCCGCGACCGATCCCATCGTTTTGCATGGCATCACGCGCGTTTACCGCCAAGTTCAATATAGCGTTTTCGAGCTGGTATGGATCGACAAAGATTGGCCATAACCCGTCGGCCGGCGCCAGTTCGACCGTAATCGTGTCGCCGATCGTGCGCTCGATCAGGTCGGACATGCCCAGCACCAGATTGTTCGGATCGATCGCTGACGGCAGCAACGGTTCGGACCGGGCAAAGGCAAGCAAGCGCTTTGTCAGCGCCGCCGCGCGGTTTGCCCCTTCCATGGCCTGTTCGAGATGTTTGCCGACTTTCTCGCCACCGCTGGCAAGCCGCCGCTGCGCGAGCTCGAGGCCGCCGATGACAACCGACAGCATATTGTTGAAATCATGCGCGATGCCGCCTGTCAGCTGGCCGATGGCTTCCATTTTCTGGGCCTGGCGCAGCTTGGCTTCGGTTTCCTCGCGCGATGCCATTTCGGCGCGAAGCTCGGCCGTGGCTTCCGTCACGGCGAATTCAAGGTCGGCATTGCGCACTTCCTCTAGCTGCCGTTCGCGCCACGCAAGGACAGCCGCCCAGCCGAGCACAGCCGCGCTGACTACAAGCAAAAGACCGAAGAACGAGACGACAAGGCCCAGATTGTTAGAGCGCTTTATCGACGCATCGGCAACGACACCGCGCGCCGCCAAAATATCGCGCTCGCTCTCGATGACCGCTTCGAGCAACCCATCGATTTGCCCCAGCGTCGGTGATTTGCCGGCAAGATAATATTTGGAAAGCGCCGCAGGGTTTTGCCCATAGTTCGTGCGCAACGCGATGGCTGAAAGTTCTGTTCCCCGCGCAACATAGGCAACGCGCAAACGGGCGATCAGCGTTTTCGTTTTCGGCGTTGTGGCCATCTGGTCCAGCGCGTCCATCTGCGTTCCGGCGCGACGCCAGTCATCAAGATATTGCCGTCCCAGATCCTTGTCGCCGCTGATGACGAAGCGGCCTAGAAACGCCTCGGCCTGTCCGATGCTGGCATCGAGCGATCGCGCCAGGATCATAGCTTCATAACTTTGCTGGCGCGAGCCCAGCGCATCGTCGCGATCTTTGGTCGCTGCGCCAAGCATGAGCACAAGGGCAACAATGGTTGCCGCCGCCAGCAAGGCAATCAGAATACCCAGCCAAAGCCGCCAGCGTGGCCGCCCCTCAAAGTGACTTTCCCCGTCCATGCCAACCAAATAACCCATATCGCGCCGATTCAA
Organism: Sphingomonas sp.; assembly: GCA_043737475.1. Classification (GTDB taxonomy): domain Bacteria; phylum Pseudomonadota; class Alphaproteobacteria; order Sphingomonadales; family Sphingomonadaceae; genus Sphingomonas_O. The sequence continues at coordinate 13,523 of JAYTAP010000019.1, read as the reverse complement.
ATCAAGAATTGCGTTTTATGCGGTGAAGCGGTTGTCGCGCGGGAACCCGGTCGGCGGCATGCGTCCGGCTGCGCCCCGTGCGGCGCGCCACGGCGTCAGGTCGGCTTCGGTGCGTGTCCGACCGCTGGCGCCGCCCATCGCCCAGCTCAATCCATCGGCAAGGGTGAGCGTAATGGCATCGGCAAGTCCACCGTCACGAAAACGCTGCAACGTCACGCCTTGCCCGCGACCCATTTCGGGCAGTTCGGAAAGCGGAAACACGACGAGCTTTCGATTGTCGCCCATGGTTGCCACGCTGTCATGTGCCGGGGCGATCGGGCGGATGATCGCGAGCTTTGCGCCGGGCCGAAGATTGACGACCTGCCGCCCTTTACGCGTTTCTGCGATAACGTCGGCCACCTTGGCGACAAATCCGCGCCCGTCGGACGCTGCGAGGAGCAGCTTCGTTGCGGCGCGTGCCGCCAGCAACTGCACGATCCCTACATCGCCGGTGAGATCGATCATCAACCGCACCGGTTCGCCAAAGCCGCGCCCGCCGGGAAGTTTATCCGCAGGCAGCGTGTAAAAGCGCCCGTCGGCCGCCGCGATCAGGATCTTGTCGGTGGTTTGTGCATGAATCGCAAAAGCGGGGCCGTCGCCCTCCTTGAATTTCCCATCCTTGCCACCGAGCGTCTCGGCGCTGGCAAGGTCGGCATGACCCTTGAGCGCGCGGATCCAGCCCTTGGCGGAAAGAATGACGGTCAGGGGTTCGCGCTCGATCATAGCATCGAGCGGAATATCGCGCGGCGGCGCTGCTTCCTCGATGACCGTGCGCCGTGCGCCGAGTTTGGTTTCCGGTCCGTATTTTTCGCGCAGTTTGTCCAGGTCTTTTTTGAGCTTGGTGCGTTGGCGCGCCGGACTTTCGATCAGTGCGGCCAAGTCTGCCCGTTCCTTGTCGAGCTTGGTGCGCTCGGTCTTGATTTCCATTTCCTCGAGGCGGCGCAGCGAACGCAACCGCATGTTGAGGATCGCTTCGGCCTGCCGGTCGTTGAGGCCAAACTCGGCAATCATGACGGGCTTTGGCTCGTCCTCGGTCCGGATGATCTCGATCACGCGGTCAAGATTGAGATAGGCGATCAGATAGCCGTCGAGCAGTTCGATCCGGTCGTCGATCTTGCCCAGCCGGTGCGTCGCGCGACGCACGAGCACTTCGATCTGGTGCGTCAGCCAGTCGGTCAGCACGCCTTTCAGGCTCATCACGCGCGGTGTGCGATCCGCGCCGAGGACGTTCAAATTGAGTGGAATTCTCACTTCCAGCTCGGAGAGCCGGAACAGGCTTTCCATCAGGACATGCGGATCGACCGCCCGGCTGCGCGGCTCGATCACGATGCGGATAGCCTCGTCGCTTTCGTCGCGAACATCGGCGAAAACCGGGAGTTTCTTGTCGTTGACCAGCGCGGCCAGTGCTTCGATCAGCTTGCCCTTTTGCACGCCGTAGGGGATTTCGGAGACAACTGCGACCCAGGTGCCGCGCCCCAGATCCTCGACCGTCCATTTGGACCGCACGCGAAAACTGCCGCGGCCCGTCGCATAAGCCTGTGCAATCGCGGCAGGTGGATCGACGATCAGGCCGCCCGTGGGCAGATCGGGCCCGCGCACAAAATCCAAAAGCGCGATATCATCGGCCTCAGGCTGGTCGATCAAATGGATTGCGGCGTCGATCACTTCGGCGGCATTATGCGGCGGGATGTTCGTTGCCATGCCGACTGCAATCCCGCTTGCCCCATTGGCGAGCAGGTTTGGGAACAGACCCGGCATGATCTCGGGCTCTTCGTCTTCGCCATTATAGGTCGGGCGATAATCGACCGTCCCGTCGTCGAGCCCCGCCATCAGGTCGATCGCCACTGCCGTCAGCCGCGCTTCGGTATATCGATACGCCGCGGCATTATCGCCGTCGACATTGCCGAAATTGCCCTGTCCGTCGACCAGTGGATAACGCAGGGAGAAAGTTTGGGCCAGGCGGACCATCGCGTCATAAACCGACTGGTCGCCGTGCGGGTGATATTTGCCGATGACATCGCCGACCACGCGGGCACATTTTTTGTAGCCCGACGCCGGATCGAGCTTGAGCAACCGCATCGCCCACAGCAGGCGGCGGTGCACCGGCTTCAGGCCATCGCGCAGATCGGGCAATGACCGCGCCGTGATCGTCGACATTGCATAGACGAGGTAGCGATCACTGAGTGCGCTATCGAACGGCGCATCGACGATGTGGTCAAACGGTTCAGTCAAATCGGTCCCCATCCGCACGCCACTATCAGGGAAGATTCATTGAAGCGAGAGCGGCCGGACAAGCAAAAGGCCGAACCATCTGCGGATGGTCCGACCCAATGATACCAATCAGCGCGACCCGATCGGCGGGGGAGTTACCGGGGCACCGGAATTCCCAAAAAAAAGCATCGGCAGGCGTCATGTTCCATGCCGATGGTGCTGAATGCATCGCAATGCCTATTGTTGCTATACGGACCTTAGGCGGTAGCACGACAAGTGGTTGACCATCATCGGCACAACGATATGCGGCAGTGTCAGGACTGATAGTGTAACAAAAGCAGTAACGATCATCGTGTCGGTCAACGAAACTGTCCCCGACATTGCAAATATCAATGCAGCGATCCCTAACGCAGCGAAAGTTAGCGGCATGACCGCCGGAGCCCATTGCCGAGAGTTTATCCAATCGAGATCGCGCTGCGCAGCTGCAAACTGCGCGGGCGAATGCATGAGACAGAAAAAGAGGCCGAAGCCGACGACCGGGGGAAGGAAAATCAAGGCGCAAAGCGCCATGGCCGTTGCCGCTGCATCGCTTTGGCGCTGATCAATCCACAGCGATACGGTCGCGACAGCGGCAATGGCCAATGTAACCGGCGCAATCAGCACAGCTAAGGCTACAAATAATCCCGACGCATCGTTGCCAACGAGGCGTGCAAACAAAGCGCCAATTGCTTCCTGATGCAGTAAGACCGGTGCCGAAAGCAGCGCAGTTGCGGTTCCATGTGCGAGGAATGGCGGCAGGCTGTCTTTCCAGTCTTCGGCGAAGTGGATGATCGACAGGACAAAAAATGTCAGGAGCGCCACTTCCGGTGCTGATTGCCAGACGGCGTACATGACTATCCCGCAAAAGAGATAGAGCGCAACGATCGCCGGTGAGCGCTGATTGCTGTGCGCGCGCTTGATAAGTGCGAGATCGAAGGTGCCGTGCGGCAAACCGAGCAGCAAAATTGCAACACAGGTCGCAGTCGTCACCATGGGGCTATCGAGCGACAAGCCGGACGCCGCCAGGATCAGGACGATGAGCGATGTGGTCAGGTGGATTGGCCGGCCAAACGCCAATCGGCTGGATGGCACGGGAAGCCACCCAGCCGAAGCAGTGCCAACAGGTGCGACCCGGTGGGCAAAGACCATATTATTTGGCGAATGCAGGCGTGCCGTATTCGGCCGCCGACTTTCTAACGGCGATGATGTAGATCAGTATGCCCACACCGACCTTGGCAACGATGTCGGCAATCGTATAACCCACTTGCACACCAGTCGTGACGAGCCCACCGCTGAGCGTTGTGTAGGGAATCATGTAAACAATCGGATAAAAACCCCACGATGCGAAGGTCAGCAGGCGTGCCGTTTTCACCAGCTCGCGCACGTTCTCCGGCTGGCGTTCGATTGAAGCACCGAGGCCACGAAACAGTTCGAACATTACGTAAGCGAACGGGATCGAAGACAATGTGCCCCAGATCGCACGCGTGGTATTGTCGGTTGCGATTTCGCCGGGATAACCCAATGCAACCATCAATGCGGCAGCCGCGCCGAGCTTGACCGACTTCGACATTGTTTCATCATCGCTCAAGCGCATAACAAGGACCAGTTCGACGAGCAGCAGCGGAACAGTCAGCAACCAATCGACGTACCGATAGGCATCGTTGAAGGCGACGTTCGTTGCTGTGACGACGCCGTCAGCGACGCCATAAGCAGCATTCCAACTCTCAAAGATGCGGAAATAGTGATAGGCGGCAATTGCGCAGACGAGGCCCGAGATCGTCAGTGCGGTCTTGTAGGCGGGGCCAACCTGGGACCGTCCGAGCCAAAGGAACAACGTGGCTGCGGCCATCGTTGCAAACGTGAAAGAAAAGGCATTGTAGACCAGCGAGAACTGGCCGGCAGTAAGTTCGTTCATTATATTCTCCACTGCACCGGCAAGTGCGACCCGCCGGCCTCTGTTCGACTATTCTGTCGCCCACGATAGGGCGCGGTTTGCTGGCCAGACGAGGGGGGGGGATTGTCCGGCCAGCAGTTCGTGCAGCAGCGGGATTAAGGGAGAACCCGCCGCGCAGGCCGCCTATGCGCGGTCGTCGGCACAGCAACCATATGGACCTTGGACCTACAGACTAAATACCTACGGACTTAATACCGTAGCAAATTGCTACTGATCAGAGGCCTGCTTCAACGGCGATGCGGATGGCATCGGCAATGTTGGTCGTGTTGAGTTTGTTCAGCAGCAAGGACCTGTGCATTTTCACAGTTTTTTCGCTCAGCGACAATTGCCAGGCGATTTGTTTTGTCCGGTGGCCATTTGCAATCTGCGCAAGAATCTCGCGTTGTCGTGGCGACAATGTTTTAACCATTGCCACAGCGTGCGCGTGCCGGCTCGATGATGGCCCTACCGCTTCCTGCGGCAGTTCGACTTGCGATCCTAAAAAATACTCGAGCTCGCCTTCTGCATCAAAGACAGGTGCCACCACGACGGCGTTGCGGAACGGTGTCCCGTCGCGCTTGTAATTCAATATTTCGACAAGCACCGGATGCTTCTCGCGAATGCCGGTCGTGATCCGTTCGGTCAGCCACGGTTCGGTTGCGGGGCCAGCGAGAAACTTGCAATTCCGGCCGATAATTTCTTCGACGGGATAGCCGGTCAAGGCAATGAACGCATCGTTTACGGCGACAATGGGATTCAGCGGCAGGCGTGGGTCACTGATGACCGACGCAATCGGGCTGCTCCGGATAGACGCGACCAGACTGTCACCGTCGGCGTCAAGGTCGTACGCGATCACGACGCCGGGATGCGCAAACTGAATTGAAGGGAATTCACAAAAGGGCACTACCATCAATCGACTCGCTAAGACAATTTTTTTGCCAGTGGGTCTATTTGTTAGCGTCTACCCACCCCCATCCGCGCCAATTCGCGATCTTGGTTGATAAACTGATGCTTCAACGCGCCGCCGATATGCACGATGACGAGGAAATAGAGTATGAAACCGGCGATTTCATGCATTTCGCCAAACAGTCCATGGATTTCTTTTCTGCTGGCAGCGTCCATCCCCATGATAAAACCGAGCCGCGGCCATTCGAACAGGCCAAACCAGAAATTCGGGTTATCCGCCGCTTTCTCCCATGCCGAATCCATGATCCAGCCCGATAGGGGCAGCGCGAACATGACGGCATAAAGGGCCATGTGCGCGGAGTGGGCCGCGCGTTTTTCCCATGGTTTGTGATGGTCGGGGAGCGCCGGGGGCCGGTGCGTCAACCGCCACAGCAGCCGCATAGTGACCAGTGCAAGCACCGTGATCCCGGTCGACTTGTGATTGTCGATGAGCGGCCGGACCGCTTCGTCGGGCGCAATCGGCCAAGCCCAGGCAACTGCGACGTTAACGATGATCAAAACCGCGATGATCCAGTGAAAGGCAATGGCAACGCCGGTGTAGCGGGCGGGCATATGTTCGGCTCCGGTTCAGGTCAGATCGACAACTTAGCACTGGCGGCGCGTGGGTCCAGTATCTAGTGCGGCGCAGCATATTCCTGCCCCGGACGCATTCCTTGCCCTCCTCGCTCACTATCAATCTCCGCGCTGTTTCGCCGCGATACACGCCGCCGCCGCGACATATTGTCGGGCCGCTTATCTGGCTGTTTGCGATCGCACTATTTGTGGCCCTGTTTGCGCAGGGTTTTATCCGCACGGGCGTTGCCGCCTGGGCAGTCGGACTTGTGTATGTGTTGTATGATACCGCGCTGCTGCTGTTTGTATTCGGCAAAACGCTGAAGCTCCGCAACGCAGCAGCCCAACGGACGGCAAATGTTGCAACCACATTAACGACGACTGTCGTTATCGCGGCCTACAACGAGGCCGCTGTTCTAGAAGCAACGATCGAAGCATTGCGCAAGCAGCGTCATCCACCCGATCAGATCATCATTGCCGACGATGGATCGGACGATCACACGCCCGAAGTTCTGGGGCGCATTTACGGGCTATTCATGCCTGCTTTGGGCGACGTCGGCACCAGCCGCTCCGTCCCCAATCTCCGCTGGCTCCGCCTCCCGCGGGGTGGCAAGGCCGAAGCGCTCAATACCGCGATTGCCATGATCGACAGCGACATCGTCATTACGGTCGATGCCGATACATTGCTGCTTCCCGGTGCGCTTGTCGCGATGCGCAGCGCCTTTGAACAGGAGGCTGATCTGGCTGCAGCAACAGGTGTACTCTATCCGATCTGTGGCAAAAGTCCGTCGGGCCGCTTGTTCCAATGGTTCCAGACTTACGAGTATGTCCGCAATTTCCTGTCGCGCTATGCGTGGACGGAAACAAACAGCTTGCTGCTGGTCTCGGGCGCGTTCGCCGGGTTTCGCCGCGGTGCGCTAGTCCGCATCGGCGGGTTCGATTCCGACTCGCTGGTCGAAGATTATGAAGTGATGCACCGCATTCACCGCTATGCCCGCGATAACAAACTAGGCTGGACGGTGCGCGTCGTCGGCAGTGCGCAGGCATCGACCGATTCGCCCGGCAGCCTGATGCCGTTCCTGCGTCAGCGCCGCCGATGGTTCGCCGGGTTCCTGCAGACGCAATATTGGAACCGCGACATGATCGGCAATGCGCGGTATGGTGCGCTGGGGACGGCGATGCTGCCCGTCAAAGCACTCGACACTGTGCAGCCGCTATATGGCCTCGCGGCATTTGGACTGCTGGTTTACTTTGCGGCGACCGGCAATTTTATCATTGCTGTCCCGATCATCATTGCGATGGCGGCCAAAGTCGTCATCGATCTCCTTTATCTTTTATGGTCGCTCCGCCTTTATCGCAATTGGACCGGCCACCGCATCGGCGCGGGCGGTGCTTTGCTGGCGGCGATCATCGAACCCGTTACCTTCCAGCTTTTGCGCCACATCGGGGCTGCATGGGGGTGGTTCGTTTTCATTACCGGTCGGCAAGTGTGGGGCGCATCGGCGCGCGGTGGCATCGCTGCGCGGATCGACAGCGAGCATGACCGATCGGTTGACACCGCTTGATTGCGCGGTTGCGCAGGTCGCGTTATAGCGCCCCTGAGCCCCGGCCGGCGCGTTCGCCAAGAGCGTGTTTGCCGGGGCATTGCTCTTTACTGCGCTCGGAACTGATCCAAGGAACCCAGATATGTCCCGCCGCCGCCAGATTTACGAAGGCAAGGCCAAAATCCTGTATGAGGGCCCCGAACCCGGCACCTTGATCCAGTATTTCAAGGATGACGCGACGGCGTTCAACGCCCAGAAAAAGGGTACGATCAACGGGAAGGGCGTTCTCAACAACCGCATTTCCGAGCATATTTTTACGTTGCTCGGCAACATCGGCATTCCGCACCATTTCATGCGGCGATTGAACATGCGCGAGCAGCTGATCCGCCAAGTCGAGATCATCCCGATCGAAGTCGTCGTGCGCAATGTCGCGGCGGGATCGCTCTCCACGCGTCTGGGTATCGAAGAGGGGACACAGCTTCCCCGCACGATCATCGAGCATTACTACAAGGATGACGCGCTTAACGATCCGATGATCACCGAAGAGCATATCGCGGCGTTCGGCTGGGCATCTCAAGAGGAAATGCACGATATTGCCGACATGGCGATCCGCGTGAACGATTTCATGTCGGGTCTGTTTGCCGGGATCGGCATACGGCTGGTCGATTTCAAACTGGAATTCGGCCGCGTCTGGGAAAATGATTATGCCCGCGTCATTCTGGCGGATGAAATCAGCCCTGACGGCTGTCGTTTATGGGACATGACGACCAACGAAAAGCTCGACAAGGATCGTTTTCGCCGCGATCTGGGCGGTGAAGTCGAAGCGTATCAGGAAGTGGCGCGGCGGCTTGGGCTGATGCCCGATGGCGCGGAAAATGTGGTTCTGGATCTGGAAAGCCAGCGGAAAAAGCGGGGGCGGTGACGCGATGAACGTTCGTATCCACATCACGCTGAAGCCCGGCGTCCTCGACCCGCAAGGCAAAGCAATTCATCATGCGCTCGACGGGCTGGGTTTTTCCGGCGTTCGCGATGCGCGGCAAGGCAAGTTGATCGAACTTGATCTTGATGACAAGACTAGCGACGCCGACATCGAAGCCATGTGCACGAAACTACTTGCCAACACCGTGATCGAGAATTTTCGGATCGAAAAATAGTATGAATAGCGCGGTCATCGTTTTCCCGGGTTCAAATTGTGATCGCGACCTTGCCGTCGCTTTCCGCGACATCGGCGGCGGAGCGCCCGCGATGGTCTGGCATCAGGAAACCGAATTGCCGGAAGGGCTCGATGTCATCGGCGTGCCCGGCGGTTTTTCATATGGCGATTATCTTCGATCGGGTGCGATGGCCGCGCGCTCGCCGATCATGCGCGCGGTGGTCGGTGCCGCGGCGCAGGGCCGGACGGTGCTGGGCATCTGTAACGGGTTTCAGGTGCTGACCGAAGCGGGGCTCCTGCCCGGCGCGCTGATGCGCAATGCGGGTATTCGCTTTGTCGGTCGCGACGTCGCGCTGACTGTCAGCAACAGTCAGACCGCGTTTACGGCGCGCTACGATGCTGATGAACGCATAACGTTCCCAGTCGCGCATCATGATGGGAATTATTTCGCGAACGACGCGACGCTCGACCGACTCGAAGGCGAAGGCCGTGTTGTTTTTCGTTATGCCGAAGCAGTCAACGGCAGCGCGCGCGGGATTGCCGGGATCGTGAACGATGCCGGCAATGTCCTTGGCATGATGCCGCATCCCGAACGAGTGATCGAAGCAGCGCACGGCGGGACCGACGGACGGCGGATGTTCGAAGCGCTGCTTGCCACCTAGACTTTCGCGCTGAACGGCGTGAAGTTGGTCTGCTCGTCGAAGATGTCCACGCCTTCCTTGCGCTTCAAAAATCCGACGACGGCATAGGTGACGGGCGTCAGCACGACTTCCCACAGGACTTTTAGCCCCCAGTTCGTAACCATCACCGTGACTACGGCATCATTCGACCAGCCGTTCGCCCCCCAGAAGGCAAGCGGATAGAACAGCAAGCTATCGATACCCTGCCCGAAAACCGTCGAGCTGATCGTCCGCATCCAGAGATATTTCCCTTGCGTCAGGACCTTGAGTTTTGCCAGCACGATCGAATTGACGAATTCGCCCGCCCAGAACGCAACGACCGACGCAAACACGATCCGCGGCACCTGGCCGAATACAGCATCATAAGCCGGTTGATTGGTCCAACCGGCGGCAGGCGGCAAGCTCACCACGACCCACGACATGAAAGCCATGAAGATCAGTGCTGCAAACCCCGCCCAGATGCAGCGTCGCGCCCGCGCATAGCCGTAAACCTCGGTCAGAACGTCGCCGATCACATAGCCGAGCGGGAAAAACAGGATTCCTGCACCGAATGTATAGCCCCAGAGCGTTGCCAGCTTGGCCGCGCCGATGACGTTCGACAGCAGCAGGATCGCAACGAAAGCCGCCATGACGAAATCGAAATAGCGAAACCCATCGCGCCCGACTGCATCGGCGGTGACGTGTTTTGGTGCAGGCCCGTCGCTCATGGACTTGGAGCCTAGCGTTGTTTCAGGCTAAGGCACAACATTGTTGTTGCGGGTTCGGACCGGCGTTAAGCGTCTACGAACCCTTGTTCGCGCGCCCGTAGCTCAGTTGGATAGAGCACGAGACTTCTAATCTTGAGGCCACAGGTTCGACTCCTGTCGGGCGCGCCATTAAATCAATAGCTTAGCACGGCATGTGGTCGCCGCTTTTTGAAGTGGGTAATTTTTGGGGTATGTTTCAGTAATCCGCCATTGAGACGAAAGCTGTTCGCTCTTCCGCCGACATCACATCAATTAGCGCATCGATCATTCGCAGCGCACCATCCCATTGTTGCTCATTAAGGGGCTGCTGGTGCGGGTCTAGTCCGTCAATCTGGGGCGGATCATGCAGGTCAAGGGAGCAGCTGCGGCCGTAGTAACGCACGCCGTTCGGTTGGAGAGTGACTGTACCTCCCAAACCAATCCAACAATGCGCTACGGCCTTCGCCAGCGCTTGAGGGTCGTCGGCATCAACCGATGCCGCTGCAAGGATTGTTTCACGGCTCATTGGCCGCTCTCCTGCTCGCGACCGTCGTGTTCCGCATCGGGGTCGCTGTAAACGCAGCCCGGACCGTTGCCGAACCGCTCATAATCAAGAGCGTCGTCTTCAGAATGATTGTTATCGGTCTCTTCGCCGTTAGCTTCGGCATCGGCGTCGCCTTCGAGTTGATCAAGAAGCGAGACAAGCTCATCGATCGCCCCGCGAAGACTGTTGCGAATAATGGAAAGCGCCGCGGCGTCGGTCGGATCAATGTAGCGAGGGAATTTGCCCGGGAATGGGATGACGATTGCAGACGCGCTGCCTATGCTATGGGTAGCCAATGTCGTTCTCCTAGAACGGTTGCGGTTAGAGCCGACGCAAGGATTAGGCCCCTTGCGTTGGCTCGGCCTTTCAGATATCCGAAACAAATGGGCAATGCAATACCGGATATCCAAAAAAGACGCGGTCGCCCCGCGATTGGCGCAACTGCGGTGATGGTAAAGTTTCCGCCCGATGCTCTCGCCGCGCTTGATGCATATATTGCCAATCATGACGAACCAACAATGACTAGGCCCGCCGCAGTGCGGGAACTTGTCGCCAGCGAACTTTCTAAAAAGTAGCGCCCTACGATCGCGCTTTTTGAATCAGGCGTTGGCGCTCACGCTCGTTGGCAGTTGCCCAGATAGCAGGATCGATGCCCTTGGGCACGCGCGACGGGTCCAGCGGCTTTGGGCGCGGGCGTTCAGGTGGCAATTCACCGGTTGGCATGATCGCAGACAACCGCACGTCCTTGCTGCCGCAACCTGTCCCATCGGCACCGGCGCAACGAAAGCGGCATGGTGCAGAATCGAGTGACGTCGACCATTTGTGTATCGCAAACCAGCGGATCATCATGTGTGCACTGAAATGGCCTTCGCGTCCGCAGTTGTTGCACCTTACGCGTAAATCGGCGCGCCAACGTGCCATGTCTTCCAAAGACCGAAGGATAACCGCGCCCATGTCGGCAAGTGAACGAACAGGGAACGATTCGGCAAGAGCGGCTGGGCAAACTTTATGCGACGATCATCAATTGCGAGGGGAAGGGCACTGCCAAAGCGCACGCGCTGTCATAATTGCCAGAAAGCCAGGCGTCATAGTCAGCTTCGCCCAGCACAACGGGCATGGCCTTCGGGTGTAACGGCGCGACCAAGGGATTGGGCTCGCATGTCAGGAAGGCAAAGACGTTGCCTGCTTCGCTTGGCCGCCAAATGCCCGCAAATGCCGCTACAGGTCTATCCGCGACGGTAAACCAGTGTTCGGCTGGTCGCCCTGTTGTCACATCCTTGCCGGGCTTGGGTTCGGCAAAACGAGTAAAGGGCACAAGACAACGGCGTTCGGGATTGGCGAGCATCGATTTCCAAAACGGGCTGGACAGATTCCGCACGTTGGTGATGTGCTTTGTCACGGTTGTGCTAAGACGCTTTCCCGGCATGGTGCGCGGCACGCCCCAGATCATCGTGTCGATTATCTTTTCGCCGTCATGAATTCTCGCAACGGTCGCAGGACGTTTCGGCCATAGATCGGGCGTGGCGATGCTCTCGACGGGCAAGCGATACCCTGCCCATTCCGCCCATGTCGCAATTGCTTCGGGGTGCGCCTGGTAGTGATTGCACATAACGGCAGCTTCAAGATCACTGTAAGGATGTCAACTGCGATTGAAAGCAGATTGGACCCGCAACGCTGGCTATCCGGATGCAGGCTACTTACAAAGTTCCATGCGCCGCCCAAAACCCATCCACATTGAATTTGCCATAATCGCCGCCGTCGTGATCGTCGGCTACGCAATCGCGTTCACGCAGTTGTTTACCGGATGAGCTCCCACTCCTAGCAATCGCACTAGGAAAAGAAGCCCGATGATTTGGTCGTTGACTAAAATGATGCGGTCGCTGACACCGGGCCCCGCTCCACTTGTGAGCACAACAGGGGATTTTCATGATCAAATATACTTGCGCCGCGCTAGCGATCGCTCTGGCGACGTCGGCACATGCTCAGCAGTCTCAGTCCGCGCCGGTAACGCCCCAGGCTCCTGTCGTGGCTGCACCCGCCCCGAATATGGGTGCAGCTATCGTTGCTCGCGCCGTTGCCGTCCCGACGGGCAAGACTGCCACCCTGCCAGCCAACACCGAATTGCTTTTGCGGCTTTCGCAGGAAGTAAGCTCAAAGCGTATGCGCGAAGGCGAAACCTTCCGTGTTGCGCTGGCGCAAGACGTGATGATCGGTAACTATGTCGTGTTACCCCGCGGCACGCCGGGCACCGGCTACATATCCTATCGCACCGGCAAGGGCGCGTTTGGAAAATCGGCAAAGATGGAGGTCACGATGCGATCGCTTGATTTGCCAAATGGCCGCACCGTCCCGTTGACGGGAATGACGCGCTAGGAGGGCACCGGCAACACGGGTGCCACCGTCGGCACGGCAGTGGCAGCGGGGCCGTTTGCTGCCTTCGTAACGGGACGCAGCGCTATCTTTGCCGATGGCCGCGAAGTGCGTGGCTTCACGCGTGAAGCACTCGAAATCGTTTTGCCGGAGTAATCCTAAACGATAGGCGGCGCCGCCCGGCTTACAATCTCGCTTGTCGGAACGTACTGATAGCGTCGGGCTTACCACCACCGCTGAACCCGTAAGATGCCAGAGTGGCGGCGATCGCGTCAGGTAAGCCAGCAAGCAGTGCATTGTTTTGCGCCAGCAGATCGTTGGTCTCATTCGTCAGCTTGTTGTTCTCAACCGCCAGTTCCTGCGCAGCCTTCACCCGATCAGTCTCGATCTTGATGATGGCGTTCGCGCTCGAAATCGCGCTGTTGCGATCAGCGGAAAACTCCGCGCCTGCCGTGCCGAATGCGTCCTTCGACAGCTGCAAAAGCTGCCGGTTCAGGTCCGCCAGTTTATCCGCAGAGCCATCCTTGCCCGCGCGTGCATCGGTCTCGACTTTGCCGATTTCGCCCAGCAGCTTGTTACGCTGATCGACGATGGACCCTTCGAACAAACTGCCGAAATCGATGTCCTTCAGTAGCTTGGACAATTCGCCGGTGCGCGAGCCGACGATTTCGTCGAACAGCGCCTTGCGGTCTTCAGCATTCTTCGTCTCGATCTTGAGAACGTCGAACCCGTATTGCGTGGCAATGCGCACGCGGTCCTTTGCCTGC
>JAYTAP010000018.1:0-2078 GCA_043737475.1 Sphingomonas sp. | reverse complement strand
TATTCAAGTTTATTGACTTGAAAAAGTCAAGCGGGAACTTGTGGAGTTGACACGGAAAGCGTCATATTAGTAACTGGGGGTGTGGGGGTCGCAGGTTCGAATCCTGTCGTCCCGACCAATGCGCCGTGTGAGCCCGATATAACGAAGTAAGATCGCTCTCACACAAGCGCGGCCAGCGGCCCTTGCGGCGACCGACGGACATGGGCTTTTGCCCATGCTCCGGCAAAACTAGCCCCGTTCCCCGCGCGCAACCACCATATCCTCGCGGTTCACGTCAAAATCGCCCTTGCCATGCCGTTCACGAAGTTGCGTTTCAGGCGCTCCAAATGTCCGGTTGACCATCCGACCACGCTTCACCGCGTCGCGCGCTCCGACCAGATCGACCCAGCGGCCAAGATTCGGATAATCACCGACGCCCAGAAACTCCTGCGCTGAGTAAGCCTCGCGCATGATCGCCCCATACCATGGCCATATCGCCATATCGGCAATCGTATACGTATCGCCGATTATATATTCACTGGCCGCCAGATGCGTGTCGAGCACATGCAATTGGCGCTTGGTTTCCATCGCGTAACGATCGATCGGATATTGCATCTTGAACGGGGCGTAAGCAAAGAAATGCCCGAAGCCGCCGCCGACGAACGGCGCGCTACCCATTTGCCACATCAGCCAGTTGATTGTTTCCGCGCGTTGGTGCGTGTCCGTTGGCAGGAACGCACCGAACTTTTCGGCAAGGTAGATCAGCATCGATCCGCTCTCGAACAATCGCACCAGCGGATCGACCGAATGGTCCATCATCGCCGGGATTTTCGAGTTCGGATTGAGCTTCACAAAGCCGCTGCTGAACTGATCCCCCTCGCCGATCTTGATCAGCCATGCATCGTATTCGGCACCGTCATGGCCCGCCGCGAGAAGCTCCTCGAGCATGATCGTGACTTTAACGCCGTTGGGCGTGCCCATCGAATAGAGCTGGAGCGGGTGCTTGCCGACCGGCAGCTCCTTGTCATGCGTCGCGCCAGAGATCGGACGGTTTATGCTGGCAAACTGACCGCCGTTAGCGCCTTCCGCTTTCCAGACTTTTGGCGGGACATAACCGGCGGGCTGGTTGTTCGCAGGGTCGGGGGCGTCGGCCATGTCGTGCTCCTAATGCAAGGTATCCGAAAGATAGGGTGCCGCACCCCATGGTGCATCAGCGAATTATGCCTGTCCTACAGAAAACCAGATAGGTTATCGACGGAGTCGCATAGGAGACCAGACATGGACGTTACCCGATTGATTGACGACGTGATCGGCCGCGAGGGCGGCTATTCGAACCATCCGGCGGACCGTGGCGGTGCGACGCGCTGGGGCATCACCGAAGCCGTCGCGCGCGCACACGGCTATCGCGGCGATATGCGGACGTTCCCGCGTGACGACGCGGTCCGGCTTTACAGGCGTATTTACTGGGATCGCCCGGGCTTCGAACGGATTGCCGACCTTGCGTCTGCAGTTGCAGCCGAGCTTTTCGACACCGGCGTCAACATGGGGCCGGGTGTTGCGGTTTCCTTTCTGCGTCGCGCGCTCAACGCCCTCAATCGAGGTGCGTCCGATTATGCCGATATCGTGCCTGGCGTGCGCATCGACGACGCGACAGTCGACGCGCTGGCAATCTTCCTCCGGAAGCGCGCGCCGCATGGCGAAGCGGTGCTGATGAAAGCGCTCGAGGCGCTGCAGGGCGAACGTTACCTCGACCTTGCCGAGCGCCGCCCCGCAAACGAGGCTTTTCTCTATGGCTGGCTGGCAAACCGTATCGGCTAAATTTCGGGGTTCTTGAACTAACTTTTGACTAACTTTTGACCAACTTCTGAAAGGACAGTAAATGGCATTACTCGACGCATTGATCAGCCCGATTGCCGGCCTGATCGACAAACTCATTCCCGACCCGAAGGCGCGCGACGCGGCCAAACTCGAATTGCTGAAACTGCAAGGCAGCCAGGAAATGGATGCCATCAAAACGCAGATGACTGCCATCGTTGCCGAAGCGCAGAGCAACGACCCATGGACCAGCCGCGCGCGTCCGAGCTTTCTTTATGTCATGT
>JAYTAP010000017.1:0-66125 GCA_043737475.1 Sphingomonas sp. | reverse complement strand
TGAAAAGCGGTATTTTTGCCAGGCCTGAATGCGCCTTAAAACCGTTCAAAACCAATAGGTGCCAACGATAACGAGGCCCTCGCGATTGCTGCATAACTAAGTCCTCACGGATGAAGTTATAAAGCCTTAGCGCGGTACGGACCACACCGGGCAACAGAAGTGGAAACCAGCGGCCGCCGGGGGGCCGGGCAACAGAACCTCCGGCATTTTTGCCGCAAAGACGCGGGTGCCGGGCAACAGAAACCCCCACCTTTCCTATTATTCCAGATTGCATCGCAGCGCGAACCGTGATTCCCTGGTCGTTAAGCTTGCGCTAACCAATAAAGCGCAAATTCGACATGAAGGCGCTTTTGGGCAAAGGGGCAGACGACGATGGGCATCACCGCACGCGGCGCAGAAGGGGCGGCAACGCTTTCCGAAATGAAGGAATTCGCGAGCTTTCCCTCGTCGACCCAGCGCTACATCCGCCGTTCGCTCGATGTCGGCCTCGGGCGCGCCGATGCGCTCGACATCTGGTCACGCGACCTGATCGAAACAGCGAGCATAAATGCGCAGACAAAACTTTACGCCCGCCTCGAAGCGCTTCGCGACAATGTACCCGAAGATTCAGGGCTGGATCGTGTCGAGCCTTTCATGGCGCCACTGGTCACAATCAGCGCGTTTGACCTTGGGCAGGATCGCCTGCCTGGCTTTGGCGCATACCGGTTTTTGTATGAACGGCTGATCGGCGCAAGCGCACGGCCGTGGCTGCCCGGTGCATTCTGTGCCGCCGCTGCTTTGCCGCATCTGCATCCCGAACGCCGCCGCGCACTGCTCCAGTCGATCAGCGAAGCGGCCGCGACGGCACCCGGCTGGTCCTCGCGCGAACCGGTGTTCTATCCCGAATGGGTCGACAAGATCGAACCGTGGGCCCTGCCAAATTAACGCGGCCCGACCTAGCCGCGCACGGCCTTCGTCAACAACTCCGCCGTGACCGGATACCCTCGATCGTCGGAAATGCACAAGTAACGCTCACCATCGCGCTCGTTGAAAAATGGCACGATTTTTTCGGGCGCGATGACAGCTGCTTCGGCCACCGCCGCGTCATAGGACCCGAGCTTTGCCAGCCGCTCGAGATTGCGCCGGGTCGGAAAGATGATCCGCACCTTCCCAGCGTCGGCATCGTCGAGCACGCTTTGCGCCGTGGCCCAGAATAACCGGACATTTTCGGTTGCGTCCACGCTTGCTGTCGGCGCGCAATCGGAGAAACGGGCGAGAAAAAAGCGCGTGTCGAAATTGCGTGTTTCGCGCATGTTGGGGCACCAGCGCGCAAACCATGTCAGTGCACTAAGGTCGAGGCGCAGCCCTGCCGCCGCGATAACATCGCCAAAAACCATCCCCTCGATCAGTTGCGCGCGCATCGTCGCCAGCGTGGCGGCATCGGGCATGGCGTCGAAGCCGACAGCGACACCGGCTTCCTCGATGGTTTCGCGGATCGCAGCGATGCGTGCTGCGGCGTCGTCGGGATCGAGCGCGGGGAAATGCAAGGCGATCAGCCGGTCGCCCGCATCCACCCGGCCACCGGGAAACACGATTGCGCCTGCCGCAAACGCCATCGTGCCCGCGCGCTCCACGAAAAGATGTTCGGCGGTGCCGTCGCCGTCGCGAAACAGCACAAGCGTTGCAGCAGGGATCGACACATCTTCCATGCACATTGCCTAGCTGCAACATTGCGCGCGCGCAAAGGGCGTGGCAGCGTTGCATTCATGGACTTGATCAGCCTCATCGGCACGGCCGCAAGCCTCAGTCTGCTTTCGGGTTGGCGCGTCTATCTATGTGTGCTGGCGACCGGCATTGCCATGCAGTTCGACTGGATCGCGCTGCCTGAGCATCTGAAAGCCCTGCAAGTGCTGAGCAGCCCGTGGGTGATCGGTGCCGCGAGCGTCGGCGTCGTCGCCGAATTTCTTGCGGACAAAGTCGCGTGGATCGATTCGCTGTGGGACGCCGTCCACACCGCGATCCGCCCCGTCGGGGGTGCGCTGCTCGCGATGGCCGTGATCGATGCCAACGATCCGACATGGCAAGTCGTCAGCCTGCTGCTCGGCGGTGGCGCTGCCTTGATGGGTCATGCCGCCAAAGCCGGATCGCGCGCGGTCGTCAACGCCAGCCCCGAACCGTTCAGCAATGTCGTCGTCTCGACAGGCGAGGATGTCACCGCGACCGGCCTTGTCGTCGCGGCAATCGCAAGTCCCGTCCTGGCGGTAATCGTCGCTGTCGGCGTCGCGGTCGGCTCGATTGCGCTGATCGTTACCGTGCGACGCTTGCTGAAAAAATTGATGCCGGACCCATCCAAAAGTTAGTCAAAAGTTAGTCCAAGAAATCTGAACTTCTTGGGCTCAGCCAAAGTTGTCTATTCGCGCACCGTCAGCACTTCAATGACCACATAATGATACGAGCCCTGCGCCTCGGACGATACCAGCACCAGATCGGCCACGAAATGCCCCGCCATCGGCAAATCGACATCGGGCAGCGCATCGATCAGCGTGGCTTCGGCGCTGCAGACAAAAGCAATATCATGCTGCATCCCGATAAACGTCGCGCTCGCCCAGTCGCGGGTTTTGGCAACGACATCATCGAGCGGACCAAGATAATCGGTCAGCGCGTCGATCAGCGCACGGTGTGCCGGGCGGCTCATTGTTCACGCGCTTCAATGAAAGCAACGATCCGTTTGGCGACGCGCGGGCCGATCTCACGCCCCAGTCGCATGTCGTGAACCAGCCGCGGATCACGCACCGCTTCGCGGCCGAATCGCGTTGCCGGCGTGCCCGACGTTTTCAGATAAGCCTCAATTCTCTTTCGCAAATGCACCATCTCGCTCCCTCGATTCGCCCACTAGGAGTTTTCCTATTTCAAGAGCAATTTCCTACTTGTCTAGGAGTTTTCCTATTGCTATGTCGTTTTAATGGTTGATGCGCGTGAAACCCTCGAGCGACTGATGAACGACCGCGGCGACAGCAGCGTCGCCCTGTCGCGGCTGCTCGGGCGCAATGCCGCCTATGTGCAGCAGTTCATCAGGCGCGGCGTCCCGCGCAAGCTGGACGAGGAGGACCGGCGGACGCTGGCACGCTATTATGGTGTGCCCGAAGCAATGCTTGGTGGCCCGGCCGAAATCCCGGTGGCAGTGGCAATCCGCAAACGCAGCGGGCTCATTTCGATCCCGCAGATTGGCGTCGGTGCTTCAGCAGGCCCCGGCGCACTGCCCGACAGCGAGCGTATCGAAGCAAGGTTCGGCTTCGACGCGGCGTGGTTGCGGCGGCTGACAGCCACGCCCGATCTCGTTTCTGCAATCCGCGTCGAAGGCGACTCGATGATGCCGACGTTATCCGATAGCGACGATATCCTTGTCGATCGCGGCGATGCGGGCGACCGGCTGCGTGACGGGATTTACGTGATCCGCATCGACGATGCGCTGAACGTGAAGCGCCTGGCGGTGAACCCCGCCAGCCGGAGCTTGACCATCCGCAGCGACAACAGCGCTTATCCGAGCTGGCCCGATGTCCCCGCCGCGCGCGTCGACGTCATCGGCCGCGTGATCTGGGTCGGACGAAAGGTGGTTTAACGCCAAATTTGTCACCCCCGCGAAGGCGGGGGTCCAACGCCCGAGGCTCGACATTAGGAGTTGGGTTCCCGCCTTCGCGGGAATGACGTGGTGCTGCTCAATAATCGCGCGACACGCGCACCGTTGCGCTCTGTCGTCCGATCGTCGAAATCGTCGACAGCAACGACAGCCAGCGCGTGACCTGAAACTCGATGCGCGTCGCCGAATAGCCCTGCCCGTCGCTGATCACTTCGACGTAGGTGCGCCGCGTGATGTACTTACCCGCTGCGACGGAAGTCTTCTGGCCGGTCGTCGCATCCGCCGCAACGATCCGCAGCCGATCGAGCCCGATGGCACGGCGCACCGCATTGATCGGGTCGAGCCCCCCGCCACCGCCCTGAAGCGACGTGACGGCGGCCGCCAGTTGCAGCGCTTCGGGCGCCGACAGGTTCGTGATCGATGTGCCGAACAGCAGCCTCGATAGCAATTCGTCCTGTGGCAGCGCGGGTACGCTGTTGAACGTGATCTCGGGCTTCGATGCCGTGCCGATTACTTTGATCGTGGCAGCAATCGACTGGATATTGGCATTTGCCTGGATATCGAGCACCGGATCGGGCGGCGATGTCCCCTGGAAACGGATGGTCCCGCGATCGAGGTCGAAGCGTCGTCCCGCAAATTCATAGCCGCCGCGCACGACGTCGAGCCGCCCGGTGATACGCATCGCGTCCAATGTGCCGCCGAGATTGATCGCGCCTTCCCATTCGCTGTCAAGGCCTAGTCCCGTGACGGCAAGCTGATTTTGTGCGCGTGCCTTGATATCGAGCCCCCATATCATCGGCGGTGCAGCGGCTTCGGCACGGTCGGCGGGACGGTTGATCTCCCGCACACGAAGGCGCGGCACGGCTGCCGTCGCGGTTGCCTGCCCCAGGCGGAAGGCACTGCGCACCAGATCGACATCGCCCGAAATGAGACCGCTGCCACCATCCGAACGGATCGTCAGCGGGCCGGTAACGGTGGCAGACACATCGTCGCGGCGGATGAGTTCGGCATTCGTTGCCGTGGCCGCGATATCGATACCGAAGCCCCTGGCCGCAGCCAGATCGAACGCGGCGCGTCCGGCCAAAGTCCCGCGCCCGGCGGTTGCCGTGAAATTCTCGATGACCAGTCTTGACCCGCCGAAACTGCCGCGCGCCTGAACGCCCGTCAACACCGTGCCGCTGAGCGGACTTTCGAGGCGCAGGCCTTTCGTCGCGAATGACCCGCGGATCTGCGGACTGCGCAGTGTTCCGCCGACGTCCGCACCGACGGCAACCGGGCCCGACAAATCGAAACTCTCGACACCCGTCAGCCGCCATAGCGTGTCCGCCGGACCATTATACCGGATTTGCGCAAACAGCGGCGCGGTCATGAGGCGAGCCATCACGTCCCCCCCACCCAGCGGCGCAATACGAACCTGCGCGCGCCCGACTGTTTGCCCGCCACTCGCGGCAACCGCCCGCAAGGCAAGACCATTGCCCGACAAGACAGCGACCACGCCTGCATCGACGGGTTTTGATGACAGCACCAGCCCCGACCGCGTTAGATTGCGCACGCGCAAGTTCGCACGGCCCGTGGGCGCGCTGCCATCGGCTGGCTGGCTGAAGCTCATCTGGCCGCTCGCAAATCCGCCGAGGCCAAGGCCGGGACTGACGACATCGATGACGGTCAGCGGCATCGACTGGACGGTCGCATCGAACAGCGTTGCCGCGCCACCGAAACTGCCCGAAACGCGCGCATTCCCGCCTGCAAATGTCAGCGCTGTCGGTGCCAGCGTCCATGCGGCACCCGCCCGTGTCAGGACGGCTGGCGCTTCGAGCCTGATCAGGCGACGATCGACCGTGCCCGATCCGATGATGCTGATCCGGTCAGGCGACACTTGCGCGACGGTCTGCAAATCGAACGTGCGCCCGCGCGTGCCGGCAAACGCCGCGCGCACTTCACCGGTGCCATCGCGCAGCCTGGCCGTGCCGTCGAGTTTTGCAAGCGTGAGATTGCCGTAACGCAAGCCCAGCCCGTTCATGGTCGCATCGATCGTCGTCCCGCGCGGGTCAAGCAGCATGACGGCATCGAGCTGTCCGCGCCGTGCCGCAATGACCGGCGGCCCTGCAAGCCGCGCATCACGTGCGGTCAGGTGCGCTTCGATCCGCTGGATGCCCGATGGCACTGCGAAATCGAGCGTCCCCGAGATACCGCTCCCGTTGAGCGCGATCCGGCCGCCGAAACCACCATTCAGCGCGCGCAACGTCCCTGAGCCGCGCAATCCCGATGCATCGAGCGCAGCAATCTGGATCACGGCATTGCCATTGCGCGGCAGCAGGATCGCGCCGTTGCCCGTGAACGGCCCGAGTGTCGAAATCCCGCGTGCGATCCAGGTAAAACCGGTCGCGGTCGGCACTAATGAGGCTGTGACATTGCGCAGCCCCAGCGAGTCCATCGGCCGCGCCAGGACCAGATCGACTTTCGGCCGATCAATGCGCCCGTCGAGCCTGAGGCGGACCGGGCCATATCGCGCTTGCCGACCGCTGCCTTCGAAAAACACCGTGCCGTTGCGCCGCTGATAGCCATTGCCGACGAGTTGCAGCCCCGGCGAGCGCAAGCGCAGGTTCGCAAAGCGGATTATCCCGTCGCCGCCGCGCACCAGCCCCGTCTCGATATAGGGCAGCCCATTGGTCAGGCTCGCAAGGAAACTATTGTCGAGCCGCCGCACCCACACTTCGCCGCGTCCGATGATCCGTGTGCCAATGCCATTCGGTCCGGGCACGATCTTCAGCGTCGATTTGACATCGACAATGCCGAGCCCCGGAATGAGATACCGGCCGAGTTGGCCAGCCAGCGCAATGTCGTAACGACCGTTGGCGAGGTCGACCAGCAGCGTGATCTTGCTCGTCAGCTTGTCCGACGACAGCCGCAGGTTTTCGCCGGTGATCAGCTGCGGCGTGACTTTCAGCACACCGGTCACCGCCAGATTACGCAATATGCCGCCCGCGACGTCGCCCACGCCTGTGACCCGCGCTGCCGTAAGCCGCAGTCGCACATTCGTGGGCGTGCTGCCCAGCCGCCCCTGCCCCGATGCTCGGACCCGGTCGAAGCCTGTCGCATCGAATGCCACACGATCCGCCGACAGCAGGTAATCGAAACGCGCGGTCGCGAACGTGCCATCAAGCTGCGCGCGCAGTATCAGGCCCCGGCCAGTCATATTGTCGAGCAGCGCCTTCGGACGCAGCAACCGCACGTCGATCCGCATCGCATCGAAACTGCTGTCCGACAGGTCCACGATGCCATTGGCGCTTGCCGCAATCGCGTCGGACGCCATGGCAAGCCCGACCGTCATGCGGCGATCGCTGAGCATTGCATTGCCCTTCACGCGGACCACCGGCGACGTCAGCCGCATCAGCCGGCCTTGCGTGATCAGCGACGGCGCGAGCTGCCCTTCGATGTCATACCGTCCACCGCGTGCCATCAGATCGAGCGAGATCACTCGCCCGCCCGATGCCGTTGCCGCCAGAGTCCCTTTCCAGTTCTGCCACGTGCCATCGCCGCCGAGTTGCGCGGTCACGGGCCGCGTCGTGCCGAGCATCGCACCGAACAGGCCACCCGTCGGGGCATCGAGCGTGCCTGCGATATCGAAGCGATTCCGATCCGGCTCGGCATCGAGATTGAGCGCCAGCAGATCGCCGCCGCTCGTCCGCACATTGGCGACGACGACCGCGCGGCCATCGCGAATGTCGGCCGTGCCCGTCAGCTTGCCTGTCCGCGTCGTACCCGAAATGGCTTTGCCGATCGTCAGCCGTTCGATCGCCAGCTGCCCGATGCGGATATCGAATTCCGGGAGGATCGGCCCCTTCTTCCCCGATGGTACTAATTTGGGCAAACGGATCAGCGTTGCGCTCTGCGCCGTCAGGCTCGTGATATCGAGCCGGTTCTGCAGATAGGCGCGTGGTGCCCAGTCGAGCGCGATGTCGGGGCTTTCGAAAAATACGCCTTCGCTATCCAGAACGCGGACGTCGCGCAGCCGCGCCTTGTTCCAGATCGATCCCTCGATCCGCCCGATCTTGATCCGGAGGCCTGAGTCAAACCTGAGCGCTTCGATGCGATCAACAATGTAGCGACGCCCCGTGCTGCTGTCGGCAAGCAGCAGGAGCGCCCCGACAGCAAGCATCAGCGCGAGCAGGATCCCCCCGATCCATTTCAGCGCCGTCAAAATGCCTGCCCCAGCGAGACTTGCACCGCGACGATCGATTCACCCGGGCGGCGGCCAAGCGGTGTGCCGACGTCGATGCGGATCGGACCGAAGTTCGAATAATAGCGCAGGCCCACGCCTGCCCCGATGCGCATGCCGGTAAATTTTGGCACTGGCCCGGTGTAGATATTCCCGGCATCGACGAATGGCACGACGCCAAAATTGCCGCCGAACACCGGCAGGCGAACGCGTGCTTCGAGCGAGAATTCAGCAAGACTGCGCCCGCCGATCGGCTGATCGAGAATATTGCGCGGCCCGATTTCCTGATAACCATAGCCACGCACCGATCCACCGCCGCCCGAATAAAAACGCCGCGACGGCGCGATGTCTTCGCGCCCTGCGCCAACTGTCGTGCCGATGCGGCCACGTCCTGCGATTACCACGCGATCATTGACCGGATAATAAGCGCTGCCGTCGAATTGCGCACGGACATAGCCGAACACTTTGCCAGTCGCCGATACTTCAGGCGAGACGCGCGCCGCCAGTCGGAAGCCCCGTGTCGGGTCGAGCAGATCGTCCGACCCGTCATAACCGATCGATCCGGGCAGCGCAGCGACGAAATAGACGCGGCGCTGGGCTATGCCCTTGGTTATCACGAAATCCTTTTCGTCCGATGCCAGCAGCTCAAACCCGAGGCTGAACACCCATGGCTTTTGCCAGATGATGTTGGTCTGCCGTTCGAGACTTGCCGCAATCTCGAAGGTGCTCGCGTCATAGGCCGCGCGCTTTTCGCGGCTGGCGATAACCGATGCGTTCAGCACCTGATCGCGCCTGCGGAAATTGCCCATGCGCAGCAAGGCTCCGAGCGATTGTTCGCGCGTACCCGCAATGCCGCGGAACGTAACGGCACCTTCGGGACGGATTAGATTCCTGTGCTGCCAGCTGGCCTCGACCCTGAATCCCTCCCCGGTGCCATAGCCTGCTTCACCTGCGATCGTGCGCATCGGCGCGGGCTCGATCGTCGTGGCGATATCGACAGTGCCCGGCGCGCTGCCTTCGACCGGTTCGAGCTTGACTGTCGATATCAGTCCGGTCGCAATCAGCGCACGGCGCAGATCGTCGATCATCGCCTGATCATAAAGCTCGCCCGGCCGAAAACGTGCGATGACGCCGACATGCTTTGCTCCGAACGGCGCGCCATCGCCCAGCATCCTGATCGCGCCGATGCGCCGCTCACCCCCAGAGTCCACCTTCAGGTCGAGCGTTGCGACGCGTGTATCATGATCGATGACGATTTCAGGTTCGGCGACCTTTGCAAAGGGATAGCCTTCGCGCCCGAGCTTTTCCGCAAGCGCCAGTTCGCCGCCGATAACAGCGTCGGCATTGACCGGATCGTCATTTTTCACGCCGAATGCGGCCTCGACATCAGGCTTGGGCACGCCGGCAATTGCGACATTGCCGAATTTGTATAGCGGCCCCGGCTCGACTTCCAGCGTGACGACGAGCCGCCCGTCCGTCGCCGTCACATCGGTTTCGATGTTCGCGTCATAATAGCCCTCGGCACGCAGGATGAGGTTCATCAATTCAGCATCATCGCGCGCTCTCCGATCGATCTGCGCGACATTGGCGGGCTTTCCGGCGCCGTCTTTTAGGACCGAAAGATCATTGAACCGCGACCTGACAGCGGCCGACAGCGTGTCGATGCCCGTTACGACGACATCGTAACGCTGATCGCCGCTGGCCTCGACTTCGGCGGGCGCGCCTTCGAGCGTGGGCGCGATCGGATCGGCCTTGTCGAGGTCGGGCCAATCGACGCCGAAATCAGGAAGCGGCGCCATGGGCGATTCAGGGTCCAGCACGCTGCCCGGCACTGTTGTCTGTGCATGTGCTGTTGTCGCCAGCATCAGTGCGGTGATCGCTGCAACCGCCGAACGCCGCACAGAATGGAAACTCATGGCCCCTCGCTAACGACAATCCGTCGCGGGGACCATAACCAATCGGTTAGTGACGTGTTCCGTCGGCTTGTGGTTGCGCAAGCGCCATGATCATGCGTTCGATCTGTCGCCAGTGACAAAAACCAGCCACATTGCCGTGGTTACGACTGGCGTCCGCACGCGCTGAAGCCATCGGTGCGGCCTTGTCGCCGAACCGGTCCATCAGCGCCTGCGCATCTGCTACTGCGCCCCGGTGCGCAACAAATGGAAATATATTCAACGCCATCGCCCCCGTTGCCCATAATCTTACAATCAATTTCCGTGCCAGTTTCGCGCTTTGGCTTCAGGCGCGACGGACGATACTGAAGCCCCGATTTACAAAGTGCCACGATGGCACAATGGTCCCGGCGCGGGACGGGGTGGCGCTTCATTTCGGGACGTGGCAAGGATCGCCGATGGCAAATCCAATCAAAAACCCGACGGGCGGCGGCGTGTTCATCGCGCTCGGCGCGGCCGCTGGCGTCATCGTCGGGCGGCTCTATGGGGAAACCTCGATCGGCCTTGTCGCTGGCGTTGCTATCGGCTGCGCGATCGCGGCCCTGATCTGGTGGCGCGAGCGGGACTAAACGGGGACGTTGCGGGCCGTGAACAACTGTCCGCCTTCGGTGATCAGTACGATCACCAATGCCGTCGTTGCAACGATCAGGAAGCCGATCGTGACCGGCAGGGTCGTGCCGTCGAACGACTGACCGATGACGATCCCGATCGTTGCACCGCCCACCGTGGTCATGAACCCCTGCACCGACGATGCCGTGCCCGCGATATGGCCGACCGGCTCCATCGCCATTGCCGAGAAATTCGATCCGGTCAGACCGAAACAGGCCATCGTCAGCGCTTGCAAGGCAAGGAAATTAACGAGCGTCTGCTGTCCGGTCACTTCGATCAACAGGTGGATGGCCGAAATCGCGATCAGCGCCAAAAGCGCGCCGTGCGACAGCCGCCGGGTACCGAAACGTTCGACCAGTTGCGCATTGGCAAAAGTCATGATCCCCATCGCGCCAGCGGTAATCGCAAAAGCCAGCGGGAAGATGTCGGGCCGTTTGAAGACATCGCCGAACAATTGCTGCGACGAATTCACATAGCCGAGGATCGAGCCGAACATCGCCGTCGACGCGAGTGCATAGCCGAGTGAAAAGCGGTTGGTCAGCGTCTGCCGCCATGCCGAGGTCAGCAATGCAACCGATATGTCGCGGCGCAATTCGGGTTTCAGTGTTTCGGGCATGCGGATCGTTGCCCAGCTTGCCACGACGATCGCAAAGATCGCCAAAAACCAGAATATCCACCGCCACGGCCCCACAAGCAGGATGGCGGAACCGACTGTCGGGGCGAGCACAGGCACAATGAAAAACAGCATCTGCGACAAGCTCATGATCCGCGCCATCGTCCGGCCTTGATAGCAATCGCGCACGATCGATGTCGTCAGGACCCGGGTCGATCCCGACATCATGCCTTGCAAAACGCGTGCGGCCAGCAGCAAGGGAAATGTCGCGGCAACGCTTGCGATAATGCTGGCAATCACGAAACCGATCATGGTCGCGATCAGGACCGGCCGCCGCCCGTAGCGATCGGCAAGCGGTCCATAGACCAGCTGCATGGCCCCGAAGCCGAAGACATAAGACGCGATAACCCACTGCGTCGCGTTCTCGCCCACCACACCAAGCGACGACCCGATTGCGGGCAGCGCAGGCAACATCGCGTCGACGCCGAGTGCCTGCAAAGACATAAGCGCGGCGATCAGCACGATGAATTCGCGCTGACCGAGTGGCGCGTGCGGGTTGGCAGCAGGACCGGAGGCGAGTGACGTCATGCCACCCGCCTAGCCGTTAATGCTGCACTGCGATAGCGTGCAGTCAGGCCGGAATGCCGACCACCGATTTGACTTCCATGAAATCCTTGAGGCCGAACAGCCCGGCTTCTCGGCCATTGCCCGATTGCTTGTAGCCGCCGAACGGTGCGCCGGGGGCTGGACCCCAGCCGTTCACGATCACCATCCCGGCACGCAGGCGGGGCGCGACTTTAGCAGCTTCGGCCGGGTCGCCCGAGATGACGGCAGACAAGCCATAAACCGTGTCGTTCGCGATCTCGACCGCGTCGTCGATCGTGTCATAGCTCATGATCGTGGCGACAGGACCGAACACTTCTTCCTGTGCGATCCGCATGTCGGGTGTCACGCCCGTGAACACCGTCGGCTTGACATAATAGCCGCGGTTTACGTTTGCGGGCAGGCCCGTGCCGCCGGTTTCGAGCACTGCGCCTTGGTCGATCGCGGACTGGATCAGCCCCTGGATCTTGTCGAATTGCGCTTTGTTCACGACCGGCCCCAAATGCGCGCCTTCGGTCAGCGGATCGCCAACTTGGACGCCCGAATACATGGCCGTGATGATCCCCGTGGCAGCAGCAACATCGTCTTTCTGCACGAGAATACGCGTCGGCGCGATACAGCTTTGCCCGCTGTTGACGAGCACACCGCTTGCCGTTGGTGGCAGAACACTGGCAAGATCGGCACCCGGTAGCACGACATTGGGCGATTTGCCGCCCAACTCTTGGTGCACGCGCTTGACGGTATCGGCAGCGGCCTTTGCCACCATGATGCCCGCGCGCGTCGATCCGGTGAAACTGACCATATCGATGCCGGGATGCGCCGAGATGGCGGCCCCCACGACCGATCCTTCACCCTGCACCAGATTGAACACACCGGCGGGGACGCCTGCGGCATGCATGATCTCGGCAAGGATCGCGGCACAGCCGGGGCATTCCTCCGACGGCTTCAGGATCATCGTATTGCCCCCTGCCAGCGCTGGCGCGACTTTCAGCGCGATCTGATTCAGCGGCCAGTTCCACGGCGTGATCATGCCGACGACGCCGATCGGTTCGTACACCGCCATCCCGCCGCCGACCTGCTCGCTGAACTGGAAATCCTTCAGCGCGGCAATCGTGCCCAGAAACCCGCTGAGGCCCGCACCCACCTGCGCGGTGCCGGCAAAGCTCACCGGCGCACCCATTTCGGTCGCCATTGATCGCGCCAGATCGGGAATTCGTTTCTTGAATTCGGCGACAATGTTTTCAAGCAGCGCAACACGCTCTTCACGGCTGGTCTGCGAATAGGTTTTGAACGCCTCTTTTGCGGCCGCAACCGCTGCGTCGACATCCGCTGTCGTGCCGAGCATGATTTCGGTGCAGGCTTCTTCGGTCGAGGGACTGATGACTTCGTGCCGCGTGCCGCCGCTGCTCTCGACCCATGCGCCGTTGATGTAATTTTTCAAATAGCTGTCCATGAGTCGCTCCTGTGGTTCGGTTGCCGACTATGTGGGGCGCACGATAATCGATGCAAGGCGATTGTTTGCCTTCAAGCCCGCAACAGATCGGCACGGGCACGCGCCATCACGGGATCGCGTCCGGCAATCACATCCGCCAGCGTCGCGGTTATCGGCGCATCGGGGGCAAGACCGGCATCGGGTTGCGGCCCCGCCGGAAAATACCCGACGAGCGGCAGATCGAATTCGAGACCACTGGCAGGCAGCCGGACAAAAAAGAAGCTGCCGCCATTGATCCCGCGCCGGTTGCCGCCGGTCGTGCCGCCGTAAAGTTTGGCAAGGCCGTTGCGTTGCGCGCGGTAGGCAAACTGGAACGTCGCCGAGCTGTTGACTGCACTTGTCAGTATCGCGACCGGAACAGTCAGGCGCGGGCTCTTTGCTGCAATGGTCATGATGTCGCTCGCGCCGGGCCGCGCGAAGAAACCACCGGGCAGTGCCGCGCCGCCGACCCCGAGCGTGCGGAAACTGTCGTCCCATGTGTCGAGATAGCGGTCGATCGCCGCAGGTGTTCGCTGAAACCGCAATTTCTGTTCGGCCCCCGCATCGCGCAGATCGGTTGCGGTCAGCCGCGCGAGGATCGGATCGCCGCAATCGTCGCCGCCTTCATTGTCGCGGATGTCGATGATGATGCCTTTTGCAGCGCCCAGACTATTCAACCGCTCGTCGAGCCACGTGCGCCAGTTCCACTTGCTTTGCCACAAGCCCCATCCGGGCATCGTCAGCAGGGCAATATCATCGGCCCCCATCCTCCATGTCCATTGCGGAACATCGTCGCTGGTGACCCGCGACGTCATCCCGGCACGCCGCTGCGCAAGGTTATTTGCCGGTAACGCTATCGTCTTTTCGCGCTGCCCCGGTTCAACGACCTTCAGGCGGTGAACCCCGTCGCTGGGCGGGAACAGTAACCCCTGAAACACATCGAATGTTTCGATTGCGTCGTCACCGCGCACTTCGAGCAGCGAAATCCGTTTGCCGTCATTGCTGCCATCCGCACGGATATAGGGCAGCAGCGCCGCGCGCATTGCCGACGGGCGTATGCCGTTCAGCCGCGTGATTAGTGTTCCGCGTGGCAATGCACCAATGCCGCTGTGGTCCGCCGTCACCACCATCTGGTCGCCGATCCAGACAAAATGGAACGGCACACGCGTCGGCCGGTCGAACAATGCGTCGGCAACCGCCTTTTTCTGATTGAAGAAATTGGCATAGCTATGCCCGCAGCGGATCGTGGCAAGGAAGCGCGAAAGCAGCAGGTAGCGGGCTTCGGTCGTCGCTGCGCTCGGGAAATCGAGCGCCAGCCGGTCAATACGCGCTGCCATCGCGCGCGGACTGTTATAGCGATAGAGCCCCGGATGGAGCGTCAACGCCTGACGCAATATCGCAATGTCACCTGTCAGATCGGCTGCCGACGCGCCATAAGACAGCGACGGCGTAAGTGCGCTCGCTGTGGCAAGCGCCAGAAAACCACGCCGGTCGAGCATCACCGCTTTTCGCGCGACAGCTTTTCGCGCGACAGGCGAGTCATCAGGATCGCCGCGCGCTTGGCCTGCCGCTTCAGGCTGACGAGATCGACCGTTTCGCCGATGGCATGGTCGCCCTCGCCTGCCGAACCCAGCCCGACAAGCCCGTCGACGTCCTTTGCAACGAACGCAATGTCACCGGCACCGCGCTTCAGCGGATCGAGGGGCATCATTTCGGGCAAGCCGAGATCGCGGTTGACGATGTTGAGCCGCGCCAGCAGTGCGCGCGCGCCATCGGTCGGTGCCATTGCCGGATAACCATCAGTGCCGAACGCAATAGCGGCGGTTGCACCGGGCGACACGCGCGCGACGATCGCCGCCATCCTGGTGCGCACCCGTTCGCTTTGCTCATCCGATAAAGTGCGCATGTCGCCGCGCGCTATCGCGATTTCGGGAATGATGTTGGTCTTGCCCGATGCCGTCGCCGTGATCCCGCCCGGCCCGAGTGCTGCTTCGACGCCGCCGGAGATCAGGCCGACGTTGAAGGTGAGGTTCGTTTCGGGCAGTTCGGCGCGGAAAGCGGCGACGATCTTCGCCAGCGCATAAATCGCGCCGTCGCCCGCGGTTGCCGAAAAAATGCCGCTCGAATGGCCGCCTTTGGCTTTTGCCGTGACGGTCCAGCTGGCAGCACTACGCCGCGCGATCGATCCCATGTCCTTGCGATCGACCGTGGCGAGACCTTCGAAATCGAGCGCGACATCGGCGCGTTTGCCGGCCGCAATCAAGTCGGCGCGCGCAACGTCGATCGGATCGCCTGCATCTTCCTCGTCACCGGTCAGGACGATTTCGATGTCCGCAGCGGCAAGCGTGCCGGCGGCTTTCATCGCGCGGAGAGCGGCGAGCATCACGACCATGCCGCCCTTGTTGTCGTTTGCGCCCGGCCCGATGGCCTTGTCGCCACGACGTTCAAATTTCTGGAATGGCGATGCAGGCTCGAACACGGTGTCGAGGTGCCCGATGAGCAGCATTTTTTTGCCGCCGTTGCTGCCCTTGTGCGTCGCGATCAGATGTCCGGCGCGCTGCGTTTGCGGAAGGGGCTTCCAGACGACCGTAAAGCCTAGTGGCTCGAGTCCGGCGCGCATCATTTGCCCGACTTTTTCGACACCGGCGATGTTCAGCGACCCACTGTTCTGATTGACCAGCGTTTCGAGCAGCGTGACCATGCGGGCGTGTTCGGCATCGACGGTCGTCGTGATGCGCTTTTCGGCAGTGGAAAGCTGCGCCAGCGCAGGCATGGCAAGAGCGAATGCGCATCCGAGCGCAAGAATCTGTCGTATCATGCCGCCGTTGTCGCGCGACTTTGCCGAAAAAGAAAGGGCACGATCGATTGGAGACCGAACGGGTGCAGCACAAAAAAATGGCGCAGCTTACGCGACGCCATTTTCTTGACTGTATTCGTTAAGCGCGCTTAGGCGATCGACGAAACCAGTGCGCTACGACGACGCAGAACGCTGCCGACAAGGCCAAAGCCAAACAGCATCATCGCCCAAGTTGCGGGTTCTGGCACTGCCGATGTTCCGACGACCGAAACGTTGTCGAACTCGAACGCGTTACTTGTCGAGCTGAATTCGAAGCCGCCAATGTTGGTTGTGTCCATGCCGGTGAACGAGAACGTCACGAGCGGGTTGGTGAACGGATCGGTTGTGTTGCCATTTGCCAGTATCGACACGGCAGTTCCGGTGTAGCTCATAATCGTACCACCGACACGGTCGAGGATCCGGAGCGTGTTGTAGGTATCAACCGAACCCCAGATGAACGAAACAGCCGAAATTGACGAAAACGATGCAAGGTTCAAAAACCCTGGCGAACCGTCAGCTGGCCCGACAGTCGCGTAGTTGCCTGTGCTGCCGAATGGCTGCGCGCGGACGCTGGACAAAGAGCCAGTCGTGACCAACCCGCCCGTGAACGGTGCGGCTGATTCGAAATCATAGGTTGGTGTCGGACCCGAATAAGGATCGGTGCCTGGCGTGAAAGCCAATGTGACTGCAGCGCTCGCTGCGGTTGTCGACAATGCAACGGCTGCAAATGTCGCGACAAAATTACGGGTAAACATGATACGCTCCTTTAAACAAAACGCGCAACGACGTTACTGGAAAGTGTGCGACCACTTGCTATTTGATTTCCGATAGGTCGATTCGCTCGAAAAGTAAACGGTATCATAACTAAATTCGTTACGCGTTCGTTCATGTGCCGATCTGGCACAGATACAGAAATGCATAATTTTACATGAAAATCGGTCCGTTACGCCTGCTGGCATGACGGACCGAGTGCCGTGACGATCAGGCGCTGTAATACATGTCGAATTCCACCGGGCTCGGCGTCATTTCCCAGCGGGCGACATCGGCCATTTTCAATTCGATATAGCTGTCGATCTGATCCTTCGAAAACACATCGCCTTTCAACAGATAAGCGTGATCGGCTTCGAGCGATTCCAGCGCTTCACGAAGTGACCCGCACACCGTCGGCACATTCGCGAGTTCAGCTGGCGGCAAGTCATAGAGGTTCTTGTCCATTGCTTCGCCAGGATGGATCTTGTTCTGGATGCCATCGAGCCCTGCCATGAACAGCGCGGCATAAGCGAGATACGGGTTTGCCATCGCATCGGGGAAACGCACTTCGACGCGCTTGGCCTTGGCCCCCGCACCGTAGGGAATGCGGCACGATGCCGAGCGGTTGCGCGCCGAATAAGCCAGCAGCACTGGTGCTTCATAACCGGGCACCAAACGCTTGTAACTATTGGTCGTCGGATTCGTAAACGCGTTCACCGACTTGGCATGTTTGATAATGCCGCCGATAAAATACAGGCACATGTCGGACAGACCGGCATAGCCATTGCCCGCAAAAAGCGGCTTGCCCTTTTCCCAGATCGACAGATGCGTGTGCATGCCGCTACCGTTATCTTCCTTGATCGGCTTGGGCATGAATGTCGCCGATTTGCCGTATGCGTGCGCGACCTGGTGCACGACATATTTGTAGATCTGCATGCGGTCGGCCGTTTGCGTCAGCGTCCCAAAGGTCAGGCCAAGCTCATGCTGCGCGGCGGCGACTTCGTGGTGATGTTTATCACAGGGAAGCCCCATTTCGAGCATCGTCGAGACCATTACGCCGCGAATGTCGACAGCGCTGTCGACCGGCGCGACCGGAAAATAGCCGCCCTTGGCGCGCGGGCGGTGGCCCATGTTGCCGCCATCATATTTCGTGCCGGTGTTCGTCGGCAATTCGATATCGTCGAGATGGAAATAGCTTTCATTATAACCGTTGCCGAAGCGCACATCGTCGAACATGAAGAATTCGGCTTCGGGCCCGACATAGACCGTATCGCCGATGCCCGTTGATTTCAGATAGGCTTCGGCGCGCTTGGCGGTGCTGCGCGGGTCGCGGCTGTAAAGCTCACCGGTCGATGGCTCGATGATATCGCAGAAAATGATCATCATCGGCGTCGCGCTGAACGGATCGACATAGACCGCGTCGAGATCGGGCATCAGGATCATGTCGCTCTCGTTGATGGCTTTCCAGCCTTCGATCGAGGAGCCGTCGAACATCAGCCCGTCAGTCAGCTCATCCTCGCCTATGACCGACGAAACCATAGTCAGATGCTGCCACTTGCCCTTGGGATCAGTGAAGCGGACATCGACCCATTCGATTTCCTCGTCCTTGATGCGCTTCAATATGTCCTTGGGTGACGTCGCCATATGTCTGTGCCTTTTTCGTTTGAACTAAAGTGCGTCTGAATCGGTTTCGCCGGTGCGGATGCGCAGCGCGCTTTCGACCGGGATCACGAATATCTTGCCGTCGCCGATGCGCCCGGTCTGTGCGGCGGCCGCAATGGCTTCGACCACGCGCGGGGCCATATCGTCATCGACGACGATTTCGAGCTTCACCTTGGGCAGAAAATCGACGACATATTCGGCACCGCGATAGAGCTCGGTATGGCCTTTTTGCCGCCCGAAGCCCTTGGCTTCAGTCACCGTGATTCCGCTGACGCCGACGTCGTGAAGCGCTTCCTTCACTTCGTCGAGCTTGAACGGTTTGATGATGGCTTCGATTTTTTTCATGGATGACCCCTGCCGCAGCGTATCAATAACCGTGCCAATCGCTGCGATGCAACATCGCTGTGCGGCGCGGCCTGAACTATTCGCAGAGTTGCACTCGCTTTAAGCAAAGTCGAGAGGGTTGCCTGTTTTTTGGGCAGGGGTCGCGTCAGTAAGGCGGACGATCCAACCCCGCCGGGCTCTGCGTGAAAATCTCGTAGCCCGACTCGGTGATACCGATCGAATGTTCGAACTGCGCCGACAGCGTCTTGTCGCGCGTCACGGCGGTCCAGCCATCGTCGAGCATTTTCACGTCGGGGCGACCGATGTTGATCATCGGTTCGATGGTGAAAAACATGCCGGGGCGCAATTCGGGGCCGGTGCCCGGCCGTCCCGCGTGGACCACTTCGGGCGCGTCGTGGAACAACCGCCCGAGCCCATGCCCGCAGAAATCGCGCACGACGCCGTAGCGATTGCTTTCGGCATGACGCTGGATCGCGTGCGCGACGTCGCCCATCGTGTTGCCGGGACGCGCCTGCTCGATCCCAAGCATCAAGCACTCATACGTCACATCGACCAGTCGCCGTGCCTTGATAGGGACGTCACCGACAAGGAACATCCGGCTCGTGTCACCGTGCCAGCCATCGAGGATTGTCGTGACATCGATGTTGACGATGTCACCGTCGCGCAGCTTCTTGTCGCCGGGAATGCCATGGCACACGACATGGTTGATCGACGTGCAGCAGCTGTGGGTGAAGCCCCGATAACCGAGCGTTGCCGGGATCGCCCCTTCGCGGATCATGTGTGTGCGAACGATATCGTCAAGCTCGCCGGTCGTGACGCCGGGCACGACATGCGGGATCAGTGCATCGAGCACTTCGGCCGCAAGTTTTCCAGCCGCGCGCATCCCGGCAAACCCGTCCGGGCCGTGCAATTTGATCGTGCCATCGCGCGAAGCTCTGCTGTCGGCGGTCGCGGTTACATATGTTGTCATGATTGCCACATAATCGCGCGGGGCGCACTTTGCGAGTGCCGTTTATCCCGCTAGGGACAGGCGATGACATCAGACCGCATTTATACCGCCGCCCTGTGCGTGATCGGCGACGAAATCCTGTCGGGCCGCACGCAGGACAAAAATATCGCGCAGGTCGCGCTCTGGCTCAATCTTCAGGGAATCCGCTTAGCCGAAGTGCGCGTCGTGCCCGATGTCGAAGATGCCATCGTCGAAGCGGTGAACCAGTTGCGTGCGCGCAATGATTATCTGTTCACGACCGGCGGGATCGGGCCGACGCATGACGACATCACCGTCGACGCAATTGCCAAAGCGCTCGATGTTCCTGTCGTCCACCATCCCAAAGCCGTTGAAGTCCTGCAGAGCTATTACGAAACCCGTGGCGGCGCGACCGAAGCACGGCTGCGGATGGCGCGCGTGCCCGAGGGGGCAAGCCTCATCGAAAACCGCATGTCGGGCGCGCCGGGCATCCGCCACGGCAATGTCTTCATCATGGCGGGCGTCCCGCACATCACGTCGATGATGCTCGAGGCATTGTCGGGGACGCTTGAGGGCGGCAAGCCGTTGCTTAGCGAAACGGTCGGCTGCTGGGTCGCCGAAAGCGAAGTCTCCGAGCTGCTGCGCACGACCGAAAAGGCAAACGCGGGATGCCAGATCGGCAGCTATCCGTTTTTCCGTGATGGCCGGGTCGGCGCGAACTTCGTTGTCAGGTCGACCGAGCAGGACGGGCTCGATGCGTGTGTCAGTGCGCTTCAGGCTGGTCTTTCCGAAACCGGTCGCGAAACCACGGTCGGCGGGATCTAATCGCGCGCGAAAATTTCGCTGTGTGGCAGGGTGATGCCGAGATCGGTGAGCGGCGCGTCTGCCCCCATGGCAAAGTCTTCATCAGTCCACGCACCCGGGCCCGTGCGCGCAATCAGGCGGACCGTTTCAGTCGCCGGATCGACGAAGAGGATTGTCGTGAGCGATGAAATTGCCCGATACTCCTGGAGCTTGATCCCGAGA
Source organism: Sphingomonas sp. (assembly GCA_043737475.1). Taxonomy (GTDB): domain Bacteria; phylum Pseudomonadota; class Alphaproteobacteria; order Sphingomonadales; family Sphingomonadaceae; genus Sphingomonas_O. Next base: position 45,456 of record JAYTAP010000017.1, on the reverse strand, counting down.
TCGAGCGCACGCGTCGTCGGCGATAAAACCTCAACGATCATCCGCGGATCGTTGATAGCTTTTGCGTCGCCGTCACCCGACCGGTCACCGCACAGAACCGTGACGTCGGGGTAGCGCACCGCAATATCGCTTGTCCTCACACCCAGGTCGGAACCGAACGGCTTGCATCCCGAGCCTCGCAGGGCATTGCCCAAATATCGCATAATATTTGCTTGCACTTCAGCATGTTTCACCGTGCCACCCGCCATCATGCGGATGACACCATTGTCGAGTTCGGCCTTGGTGTCGCTCGGAAACTCGATCTCGAGAAATTCCTCGGCGGTCAGCAAGGGTGCGTGAAGATTGCGGGTTGCCATGCCATTGGCATATCACACCTGCGCGCCGCTCGCTACCACTCGCGGCAACCGGCGCAGCAGGATCAGCGTGACGAGCCCAAAGCCTGCTGCAATCAAATAAGGAGCCCCCGGGAAGTAAACCGGCGCATCGGCGCTCGTGAAATAGGCCATCGGCGTTGTCAGCACGAGCGGCGCGACGATCGAGCCGACGCCCAATGCCATTGCTGAAATCCCCTGCACTTCCCCTTGCGTGTCGGCCGTCGCGCGGCGCGAGAGCATGGCCATCAGGCTGGGCTGGACCAGCCCCTGCAGCGCAATGAATGCCATCGCGGCAAACGCCATCCAGCTTTGTGTGATGAAGGCATAGGTCACAAAACCGCCGATCGCGACGACCAGCCCGATCGTTGCGGCATCACGCTCGCCGAATTTCTTGACCGCGGGCCCCGTGATGAAAATCTGGCTGATCGCAATGGTCACGCCGACGGCGGCAAGACTGATGCCGATCATCCTTGTCGACCAGCCGAATTGCGCGATCCCGTAAAAGCTCCACGTCGTTGCGTAGACGAGGCTTGCGATCTGCCACAGGATGAGGACGACGACGACATTCGCCATGCCCGGCAGCGCGCGCATTGCCTTTAGCGCACCAAGCGGATTTGCTCGGGCAAAGCTGAAACCGCGCCGATTTTCGGGGCGCAGCGTTTCGGGAAAGACGATCAGGCCATAAAGGAAATTAAGGCCCGCCATCGCTGCCGCAACGATGAACGGCGCGCGGTCACCATATTCGCCAAGCAAGCCGCCGATGGCCGGGCCGAGGACGAAACCGACACCGAATGCCGCGCTGACCAGCCCGAATGTTTTCGCGCGCTCGTCGGGCGGCGTGATGTCCGAAATCGCCGCCATTGCCGTCGAATAGCTGCCACCGAAAATCCCTGACACGATGCGGCCGAAGAACACGAGCGGCAGCGTATTTGCAAACGCCAGCAATACATAATCAACCGCCAGTCCGCCGAGCGAGACCAGCAGCACCGGCCTGCGTCCGAACCGGTCACTCAAGTTTCCGAGGATCGGTGCCGCAATGAACGATGCGACAGCCATCGCCAGCCCCATCCACGCGCCGATACCGATCGCGTCGGACAATTCGATCTGCCCCACGCGCATCAGCAATTGCGGCAGCACAGGCATGATCAAGCCAAAGCCGATCGCATCGATGAAGATCGTCACGAGAATGAAGATCGCCGAGCCGCTTTTGCGCGGCGGAGCATCGGTCATGGCATCATCTTTCCGGGATTCATGATCCCCTGTGGATCGAGCGCGTTCTTGATCGCGCGCATCAGGCCGCGCTCGACCGGCGATCGGTGCGCATCGGCTTCGTCCCGGCGCAGGACGCCCAGCCCGTGTTCTGCCGATATCGTGCCGCGATAGGCGCGGACAATATTATGAACAATCGCATTCACGCGTGGGGCAGTCGCCTGAAAAGCTGCCTGGTCCGCGCCGGGGGCAGACGAGAAATTGAAATGCAGATTGCCATCACCCAGATGCCCGAACGTTACCGGGCGAATCGCTGGGAACGCAAGCGCAACGGCGGCCAGCGCCTCAGCGATGAAGTCGGCGATGCTCGACACCGGCACGGCAATGTCATGCTTGATCCCGCCCCCATCGGCAGCCTGCGCGGGCGAAACGCTTTCGCGCAATTGCCAGAGCGACCGTCCCTGCGCCAGCGAGTCAGCGATTACGGCATCGCTGATCGTGCCTGCCGCCAATGCATCAGCAAGACTTTGCTCCATCGCGGCACGAACATCGCTGCCACTCAATTCGACGAGCACATGCCATGGCGCACGCGAAGCCAGCGGATTGCGCGCGCCCGGCACGTGACCGATCACCAGCCCGAGGCACATATCCGACATGATCTCGAACGCCGTCAGCGCGGTGTCGTGCGTGCCACGCATGGCATCGAACAATGCCATCGCCCGATGTGGCGATGCGACCGCAACGAACGCCGTCGCGCGCTCGGCAGGTATCGGGAACAGTTTCAGCACTGCACCCGTGATCACGCCCAGCGTCCCTTCGGATCCGATGAACAGATCGCGCAGATCATAGCCCGAATTGTCCTTGCGCAGCGCTTTCAGCCCGTTCCAGATTTCGCCCTGCGCGGTCACGACTTCGAGCCCGAGACACAGGTCGCGGGCGTTGCCATAGCGCAGCACGGCCGTGCCCCCGGCGTTGGTCGCGAGAATGCCACCGATCGTGCACGACCCTTCGGCACCCAGACTGAGCGGGAAATAACGGCCCGCCGCCAACGCCGCGTCCTGCACGGTCTGCAAGATGCATCCCGCATCGACAGTCATCGTGCTGTTCGCTGCATCGAGCTTACGGATGCGATTCAAGCGGGTGAGCGACAGGACGATGTTCTGCCCCCCCTTGCGCGGCACGGATCCGCCCGACTGTCCGGTGTTGCCGCCTTGCGGCACGATGGCGACATCGTTCGCGGCGCACCAGCGCACGATTTGCGCGACGTCACCGACGCTGTTAGGTATGGTGACGGCAAGTGCCGTCCCGGTCCAGACTTTGCGCCAGTCGGTCAGATACGGCGCTGTGTCAGCGGGGTCGGTCAGCAGGGTTCCGGTAAAGGCGGCGCGGAGTGAGGCGATCATTGGCAATCGGTCCTCCCTGTCGTCGCGCCGTGGCAAAGCCACGTCGTCAGTCGCCGCTTTGCGCGCCGGCCGTGCTCGCGCAAGGTTGATTCAGCGTTGCTAAATCATGCCTGCGCTGCGCTGGAGCGGGTGAAGGGAATCGAACCCTCGTCGTAAGCATGGGAAGCTTCTGCTCTGCCATTGAGCTACACCCGCGGCCCGCTTCGATTGCCACGCGGCGCGGCGGCGGTCAACGGCCCTGGAACATGGCCTTGCGTTTCTGCAGGAAAGACATCGCCCCTTCGATCGCATCCGCGCTTGCCCCGGCGATGCGCTGTCCCCTAGCTTCCTCGAGCAGGGCACTTGCATAATCGGCATCGAGCGCGGCCGCGATGTTGTGGCGCATGACGCCGATTGCCAGCGTCGGCCCGGCCGCGAGACGCTTGGCCAGCGTCATGGCTTCCTCGATCAGGACGGCATCGTCCACGCAGCGGTAAATCAGGCCCCAGCTTTCGGCCTTTTCCGCGGCGATCTTTTCGCCGAGCAGCATCATTTCGGTGGCCCGCGCCTTGCCGATCAGCCGCGGCAGCATCCACGACGCGCCGCCATCAGGGACGAGGCCGATATTGACAAACGCCTGCAGGAAATAGGCCGATTTTCCCGCTATCGCGAAATCACCGGCCAGCGCAATCGAGCAGCCGATACCCGCCGCAGGACCATTGACGGCTGTCACGACCGGCACCGGCAGGCGCGCGATTTTCATCATCAGCGGATTATAATGCTGCGTCAGCGCGACATAGGGCGCACTGCCGCCCGCAATCGACGCATCGCCGCGCGAATGAAGGTCAGCACCCGAACAAAACGCCCGCCCCGCGCCTGTGATCAGCACCGCACGGGCGCCATCGAGTTGGTCCAGCGCGGCGTTAATCTCGTCCGCCATATCAAGCGAGGCGGCATTCAGCCGGTCGGGGCGATTGAGCGTGATGGTCAGCACATCGCCGTCGCGCGCAGTAAGGATCGTATCGTAAGTCATATGCAGACGCTAGCGCTTTACGTTAACGTAAGTCTAGTGCGCTTCTTTCGGGCTTTCCATGATCTCGGTCAGCATGCCGCCCATGTCCTTCGGGTGCACGAAAAAGATCAGTGTCCCATGCGCGCCGATGCGTGGTTCGCCGAGGACGCGCTTGCCCCATGCTTCGAATTCGGTTTTCGCTGTATGAATATCGGGCACTTCGAAACAGACATGGTGCTGCCCGCCCAGCGGGTTTTTCGCAAGGAACGCGTGGATCGGCGAGTCCGCGCCGAGTGGTTCGATTAATTCGATCTGCGGCCCGCCCGGCGTATCGACAAAGCAGACACGCACCCCCTGCGCAGGCATGTCGAACGGTTCGTGGATCGTCGTTGCGCCCATCACGTCACGCCAGTGGGCAATGCTGTCAGCGATCGACGGCGTGGCGACCCCGATATGGTTAAGGCGGCCGAGGTTCATCTATTCAAGCTGCGACAGCGGCCTATTACCGGTCCGTACTTCCTCAAAGGTCTCGAGCCTTACCAAGCGTTCGTTCATACGAATAATAGTGTGGATGATCCCTCGAACCTCGCGGTTCGTTGCGTTCAGCTCTTCGTCCAGCCGTTCCACCTTGCTGCGTAGAAGGACAACCGACTCGATCGTCTTCATCGCGTCCCCGATGAAGCTCATGCGCGTAACCCTGCTTCACGCAGCATGGAGTCAATATCCGCGCGCAGTTTCTGTTGGCCGTCGATGGCGCGGTCGAGCGCATCATGGATGTGAGGCAACGCATCGTCGAGTTCGTCAACGAGCAACTTAAACCTGTCGTCCTCGCTCATGTCGGCTTCAACGACATACCGCATCGAAGCCTCGCGCAAGACATGGCCGACCGACATGCCGCTGTCCTTGGCATAGGCGTCAAGCGCGGCCTTGTGGTCGCGGCTGGTGAGAAAAGTCACTCGTTCGGTCTGCATCGCAGCACTCCTTATCATGTGATTGTAATGTGGAGAACGTTACAATCAACCCGCCTTGTCAATGTGTATTTGCCTACAAGCGGCAGCGGCCGTTTCTGCGGCAATTGAGGGCGGGAGAAGGTCTGCCAACTCCCCCAGATTAGGACTATCCAACAAGGCTTTGGCTCGTGTCTCGCCTTCTCCGAGGCCTCTATATCTTAAGCCCAAACAAACGATCTCTCGTCGAGAAAAATATGTCCCGGACGGGCCATCTCTTCGGGTGAGGGCTTCCACGTTACGATTGGACATCCGTCTTACTCGTAGAAGTCGGAAACTAGCGCCCGGGTCTGATTGAACCGCCATCTGCCACCCTTCAGAAGTCGGTGGAAGGCGAGGCGTGTCGAGTTCATCGTTCATCTCAGCCCGCAACTTAGCCGTCTCAACCTCGGGATCATAAACGTCGTCACTCTGCCCGCATGCAGTGAGCAACAAGGCGGCCCAGGACGCTAATTTACAACGGAATATTATCATGCTTCTTCCATGGATTCTCCAGCACTTTCCCCCGCAGTTTCCGTAATCCCAGCGCTACGCGCCGCCGGGTCGAGTGTGGCATGATGACTTCGTCGATGAAGCCTTTCGAGGCCGCCACGAACGGGTTGGCGAAGCGCGCTTCATATTCCGCCGTGCGCTCGGCGATCTCCTCGGGCGTCTTGCCTCGGAAGATGATTTCGACCGCGCCCTTCGCACCCATCACCGCGATTTCGGCGGTCGGCCAGGCATAGTTCAAATCGCCGCGCAGATGCTTTGACGCCATCACGTCATAGGCCCCGCCATAAGCTTTGCGCGTGATCACGGTGATTTTCGGCACGGTCGCTTCGGCATAGGCGAACAGCAATTTCGCACCATGCTTGATGATGCCGCTATGCTCCTGCCCCACGCCCGGCAAGAAGCCCGGCACGTCGACAAACGTGATGATCGGAATCTCGAACGCATCGCAGAAGCGCACGAAGCGCGCGGCTTTCTTCGATGAATTGATGTCAAGGCATCCGGCGAGCACCATCGGCTGGTTTGCGACGACGCCGATTGTCCGCCCCTCGATCCGCCCGAAACCGATCAGGATATTGCCCGCGTGCGCTGGCTGGATTTCAAAGAAATCGCCCTCGTCGAGCGTTTTCCTGATGACTTCGTGCATGTCATAGGGCTGCGCGGCGCTGGCGGGAATGATCGTGTCGAGGCTCATCTCGAGCCGGTCCCACTCGTCCGCCGTCGGGCGTTCGGGCAATTCCGCGCGGTTGCTTGCAGGCAGAAAATCGACCAGGTCACGCGCTGCCAGTAACGCCTCGATGTCGTTGTCGAACGCATTGTCCGCCACGCCCGATTTGGTCGTATGCGTCGACGCGCCGCCCAGTTCCTCTTGCGTCACGATTTCGTTGGTCACGGTCTTCACGACATCGGGACCGGTCACGAACATATAGCTCGAATCCTTCACCATGAAGATGAAGTCGGTCATCGCCGGCGAATACACTGCACCGCCCGCGCACGGCCCCATGATAAGCGAAAGCTGCGGCACCACGCCGCTCGCGAGCACATTGCGCTGGAACACTTCGGCATAGCCGCCGAGCGAGGCCACGCCTTCCTGAATCCGTGCGCCGCCGCTGTCGTTCAGGCCGATCACGGGCGCGCCGACTTTCATCGCCGAGTCCATCACCTTGCAGATCTTCTGCGCATGCGCTTCGGACAGGGACCCGCCGAACACAGTGAAATCCTGCGAGAAAACAAACACCAGCCGCCCGTTGATCGTGCCGCTGCCCGTGACGACGCCGTCGCCCGGGATCTTGGTTTCTTCCATACCGAAATCGACGCAGTTGTGTTCGACGTACATGTCGAGTTCTTCGAACGATCCCTCGTCAAGCAGCACGTCCAATCGCTCGCGCGCGGTCAGCTTGCCCTTGGCATGTTGCGCATCGATCCGCGCCTGCCCGCCGCCGAGCCTTGCCGCCGCCCGCCGCCGTTCGAGTTCGGCAAGCGTCCCGCTCACCCGGCAACCCGGTGCAGCGCGCACAGCTTGTTGCCGTCGGGATCGCGCAGGTAGGCGAGATAATAGCCGCTGCCGGGACGCTCGCCGGGCGCGTCTTCGATCGCTGTTCCGCCGTTTTCCACGCCCGCCTTGTGCCAGGCGTCGGCCCGTTCGGGCGTCATCGACAAGCCGACTGTCGAACCATTGCCGTGCGTGGCAGGCGTGCCGTCAATGGGCAGCGAAACAAGGAAAATGCCGCCATCGTGCATGTAAACCAACCGACCCTTAGGATCGATAATGCCCGCACGCCCGCCCATCGCCTTGAACGTTGCATCGTAAAACGTCTTTGACCGGGCGATGTCATTGCTGCCGACCATCATGTGACTGAACATTTCGTTTCTCCTCAATAAACCACGACGCTGCGGATCGATTCCCCCGCATGCATAAGATCAAAGCCCTTGTTGATTTCATCCAGCGTCAGTGTGTGCGTGATCATCGGGTCGATCTCAATTCTGCCGTTCATGTACCAGTCGACGATCTTGGGCACGTCGGTGCGCCCTTTCGCGCCGCCGAATGCCGTGCCGCGCCAGTTGCGCCCGGTGACCAGCTGGAACGGCCGCGTGCTGATTTCCTTGCCCGCTTCGGCAACGCCAATGATGATGCTCGTGCCCCAGCCGCGGTGGCAGGCCTCGAGCGCCTGACGCATCACAGTGGTATTCCCGGTGCAATCAAATGTGTAGTCTGCGCCGCCATCCGTCAGCGCGACGAGGTGCGGCACGATGTCGCCCTCGATTGTCCTGGGATTGACGAAATGCGTCATCCCGAATCGTTTGCCCCATTCCTCGCGGTCGGGATTGATGTCGACGCCGACGATCATGTTCGCGCCAGCCATCCGCGCGCCCTGCAGGACGTTCAGGCCAATGCCGCCGAGCCCGAAAATGATGACATTGTCACCGGGCTGCACCTTGGCCGTGTTCACGACAGCACCGACGCCCGTCGTCACGCCACAACCGATATAACAGCTTGTCTTGAACGGCGCGTCAGTGCGGATTTTCGCGACGGCGATTTCGGGCAGCACGGTGAAGTTCGAAAATGTCGAGCAACCCATGTAATGGAAAACCGGCTTACCCCGATAGCTGAACCGCGCTGTCCCGTCTGGCATTAGCCCTTTGCCCTGCGTCGCGCGGATCGCGGTGCACAGATTGGTCTTGCCGCTGAGGCATGATTTACACTGGCGGCATTCGGGCGTGTAAAGCGGGATGACATGATCGCCGACCGCAACGCTGGTGACGCCCGTGCCAATTTCGCGGACGATGCCGGCACCTTCATGCCCCAGAACGCTTGGGAATATGCCTTCGCTGTCGAGCCCGTCGAGCGTATAGGCATCGGTATGGCAAATCCCCGTCGCCATGATTTCGACCAGCACTTCGCCTGACTTTGGCCCCTCCAGATCGAGCTCGACAATCTCAAGCGGGCGTTTGGCTTCGAAGGCAACGGCGGCGCGGGTTTTCATGCAGTTCTGGTTCCCTGAAACTCAGTCAGGCTCCTGCCGCCGCAAACGCTGAAGCGCAAGCCATACGCCAACAACAACCACAGGCGCGAGTAACCCCGTTGCCAGCACGGCATCGAAACCGGCAAAACTATGTTCGACGGCTTTAAGCGGATAGCTGAGAAGCGACAGCGCATAATAAGCGATCGCGGCAACCGACAATCCTTCGACTGTGCGCTGCAAGCGAAGCTGCGTTTTTGCGCGGTCATCCATTGATTTTAGCAATGCCGCGCTTGTCGCTTCGGCTTCGATCTCGATCCGGGTGCGCAGCATCTGGCCCGTCCGCGCAATGCGTGCGATCACGGCGCGTTCGCGCTCGGCAACCGCATCGCAGGTCCGCATGGCAGGGGCGAGCCGCCGGTCCATGAATTCGCCGATTGTCTGCATGCCGGGAATATGCTCCTCGCGCAGTGTCGCGATCCGGTCCTGCACAATGTCGTAATAAGCGGCGGCGGCACGGAATCGATAGCTGGTCCGCGTGTTCAGCGCTTCGGCTTCACCCGACAGCGCGATGATCCGCCCGAGCAGCGCGCGATCAGCTTCGACGCCGACTTCTTCGGCCAGCCGTGCGGCCAGCGCGCCGGCTTCGGTTTCGAACGCACTGACGCGCGCCCCCGCCGATCCCGCCAGCGGAAACGCAAGCAACGCCATCAACCGGTATGTCTCGATCTCGAGCATCATCAGCGTGAGCCGCCCGGCCAGCACGCGGTCGATCGATTTTACCATCACCAGAAAGCGCGTCGTCCCATAATCATCGGGCTTGAAATCGGTGTAGATCGTCGCCGCGCCTTCGAGAACGATCGATCCGATCATGCTCGTCCCATGCGGCGATGCGGGCGTCGGCTCGGTGGTCTCGTCGCGTTTCAGGTCGGCCGTGGTGCGCACGAGGATTTCGCCCGGTAAGTTTTCAAGCCAGCCTTTTGGCGGACCGCCCAGCGCTTCACGCGCAAAAATCGTCCAGCTCGAAAACTCAGTGTGCCGTTCCCAGCGCAACGTCCAGCCACCGGCATCAAACGCCCACCAGCGCGCGCCGTCGGATGGTTCGGGCAGCAACGACGATCGACAGAGTTCGGCGAGATGCGCGCGATCGGCTGCCCCGCCATCCTGATCCCCAAGGGTCGCAATTCGTGTGGCGAAAACCGGAATATCGAGCGGTGTCGAGGGGCGGGCATGCGCTTCAGCCAAAAGCCGGTCGCGGTCGGGATGATACGTCAGTGTCATCAGTTGTTGTGTGCCCCTGCAGAGCGCCAGCGCTACCATGAAAATTCAAATACACGAAGCCGATTGCGGTTGTTTTTCTTTGGTGTATTCAGGCCGCAGCACCTGCTTTGGTGTCGATGAAATTAATGGAGAGTCGAATGGTATCGATCCGGACATCCTTGGGATTGACCGCTGCAGTTTTGGCCATGGCAACGATGTCGGCCTGCTCGAAAAAAGCCGAAGAACCAGCCGCAACCGCGCCTGCTGAAACCGCAGCAACCGCACCCGTCGCTGCGCCTGCCGCCGCGGAAAAAGTGGCTGTCGATAATGTCGACACGGTCGCCGGCGTGAAGTTCGCATCATACACAGGTGATGCAGTGGCCGGCGAAAAGGCATTTGCCGTCTGCAAGACTTGCCATGCCGTAGCCGAGGGCAAAAACATGGTGGGGCCGTCGCTTCACGCCATTCAGGGCCGCAAATCAGGCAGCGTTCCCGGCTACAGCTATTCCACGGCCAACAAGAATAGCGGCATCACGTGGACCAACGAAAAACTATTCCAGTATCTCGAAACGCCACAGCGCATCATTCCGGGCACCAAGATGACCTACACAGGTCTCAAGGATCCGCAGAAGCGCGCCGACGTCATCGCGTATCTCGACAAGCAGATCTGAAGTCTAAATCAGCTTACGGTGTCGCAAGTCCGCCAGATGGAGTGGCAGCGACACCGTCAGCCAGACGGCAACCCATTGCCATCCCGCGCCGGTTAGTGCCGCGCGCAGTGCCAGCATCATGGCAGCACCAGGTAGTATCGTCAGCAGCACGGTGGTAGGCGCGCGGCGCTTCAACGCGATCAGGGCGATGGCTTCGAACGCCATGAAAACCAGCACGAGATCGACGGCATGGCCACTGGTGAAAAGGGCTTGCACTAAGCCCGCGACAACCCGAGCAAGTGCCCCATGTCCTTGAAGAAAATCTTCACATGCGCGGCAGGTTTGGCGCGGACCAGCTTCTTGTTCATATAAGCATCCCATGTCAGTTGCTGGACGTCGGGATCGGCGCACATCTTCACGAACCGCTCGCGGCGCTTGTCCGACGAATACCAGAAATATTGCATCATCCCGAGCACCCAGAACACGCGGCCATGATCGCGCATGAAGGCTTTGCGGGCTGTCCGCAGCGCTGCCGGTTTGCCGCTCGTCAGAAACGCATCGACCGCCACCGCCGCCATCCGCCCGCATTCGAGCGCATAATAAATCCCCTCCCCAGACGACGGCGCGACCACACCCGCTGCATCGCCGCAGACCAACAGATCGCGGCCATTGTCCCATCGTTTCAGCGGTTTCATCGGGATCGGTGCCCCTTCGACCCGGACGGTTTCGGCGTCGGCCAGCCCGATGCTTTCGCGCAGCGCTTTAGTGGCCGGACGCAGCGCAAATCCCTTTTGCGCACTGCCGAGGCCTACACTTGCCGTCTCACCATGCGGAAAAACCCACGCATAGAAATCAGGCGAGAACTGCCCCTGATAATAAACATCGCAGCGTTCGCGGTCGAAACCCTCGGTCGGCGTCTTGATCACTTCATGATAGGCAAACACGCACGGCACATTGTCTGCGCCTTTCAAATTGCCCCGTGCCACGCCCGACCGCGCGCCGTCGGCACCCACCACGGCCTTGGCCCGCACACGCATCAGATCGCCCGACTTCGGATCGCGGTAAACCACGATCGCCGTGCCGTCGGTGTCGCGCTCGAGCGCTTCGTAGGTCCCCGTCCGCCGTTCCGCGCCCGCAAGTGCGGCCCGGGCGCGCAGCCATTCGTCGAAATGTTCGCGGTCGACCATGCCGACATAGCCATCGTTGCCGACCGGCATGTCGACGGTCTTGTTCGACGGCGCAATCATCCGCGCGCACCGCGCCTTGGCCACGATCTGGCTGTCGGGAATATCGAAATCGCGGATCGCGCGCGGCGGGACGGCACCACCGCACGGCTTGATGCGTCCTGCGCGATCGAGCAGCAGCACCGAACGCCCCGCTCGCGCCAAAGTCGTCGCGGCTGTTGCGCCTGAGGGGCCGCCGCCGACCACCACTGCATCATATTGAACGATTCTTGTCATATTGCACCTGCCACCAGTTTATTGGACGCCCCATAGCGTCCGGCAACCGCTCGCAACGCGACCAGCGCTGCCAGCAAAAATAGTCCTGCTTCAATTCCGAAAATCATCGCAAATGCCGGGCCGTCCGCCCCCATCGCGGCCCGCCCCGCATCGACGCCGACGGCACCGATCAGCCCGCCGAGCCCGAAAGCAATTGCTTGGGCGGCGCCCCAGACGCCCATGCGCATGCCTTCTTTCGAGCCGCCGCCCGCACCTGCGAGCATCATCATCGCGCCAATCGCAGAAACGGCGAACACCCCGTTGCAAAAGCCGAGCAGCGCGACATTTGCGGCAATCGGCCATTCAGGCGCGACCCGTGCCGCGACGGCAAGGCCCGCCAGCGATATTGCCGATCCGATGCACCCGGCCACGGTCCAGCTGCGCAGCCCGCCCGCGTCCTGGGCAAACGCCCGCCCGCCGACGCCCACAAGGATCATCCCCACCAGCACACCCATATGCTGCACGCCCGACAGCGTGGTCGATTCACCCGGCGTCATGGCAAACATCAGGCCCGCAAACGGCTCGAGGATCATGTCCTGCATCGAATACGCCAACATCGAGACGAATACGAAAAGCGTGAAGATGCGCGCGTCACGGTCGGCCATCATTTCGGTGACGGCGGCGCGGAAATTCACATTAGGGCGCGATGGTTCAGAGGTTCGGGCCTTCTCAACGCCCCAAACCGAAATCACGGCCACAACAAATGCCCCCGCCGCGACGGCACAAACAACCCACACCAGCCGCTCGACCGAAAACGGCTTGAGCATCTGCCCCGCGATTCCCGCCGTCACGACAATGCCGACGATCATCATGATCCACGTGATCGCTGCCGCTGCCGCGCGCTGGTCGGGCCGCGTCTGCGTTGCCAGCACGGCGAGCAGCGACGTTCCCGCCGCGCCGACGCCCGCACCGATCAAGGCGAAGGCAACGATCGCAAGCGTCATCGACTGGCTGACTGTTGCACAGACCGCAAGCATTGCGCCACTCGCCAGCACTGCCATCCCGCCAATAATCCACGGCGTCCGCCGCCGTCCCTTGTCGGAACCATGCCCCCAGACCGGTCGCGACAGCTGCACGGCATAATGCCACGCGACCAGCCCCGCCGGGACCGCTGCGGCCATCGCATATTCGACGACCATCACGCGGTTGAGCAACGAGGTGCACAGCATGACAATTGCGCCGATCGCGGCCTGCACCCCGCCGAGGCGGACGATCGCGAACCAGTTCATATCACGCCGCCCAGCCCGAGTGCCGCGGCCAGCATCCCGAGCACATAAAGCGTCGTTCCGCTGGCATTATACCACGGTGCCTTGCCACGCGGATCGGCGAGCAGGCGTGTCATCAGGCCAAGCTGTCCGATCAGCAGCGCACCGACGATCCCCGCCGAAAGCTCATGCCCCCATCGCGCCAGCAGGCCGACTACCATAATCTGCGGCACGGCCATAACGACACACGCGAGCCGCGCGGCGTTGTCGACACCGAGCACGACCGGCAAAGAGCGCACCCCCGTCGCAATGTCGCCTTCGACGGCCTTGAAATCATTCAACGTCATGATGCCATGCGCACCGACGCTGTAGAGCCCGAGGATGATCAGTACCTCGATCGACGGCAGCGTGCCGAGCATCACGGCAGCCCCGGTGAACCAGGTCAGCCCCTCATACGTCAGCGCGACCAGCCCCGGCCCGAACCAGCCGTCGGCTTTCAGCCGCAGCGGCGGCGCGCTGTAAATCCATGCACAGACCAGCCCGAGCGCGGTTCCCGCCAGCACCCACGGCCCGGTCGCCCATGCCACGAGCAGAGACAACAGCGTGCCGATGATCGCAATGCGCAGGCCCCAGTTTCCGGGAATGCGGCCCGAAGGAATCGGCCGGTTCGGCTCGTTAATCGCATCGACATGCCGGTCGAACCAGTCGTTCACGGCCTGCGACGTCCCGCACACCAGCGGCCCGGTCAGCAGCACGCCTGCGATCAGAAACGGCCAGCGATCCGCCACAGACACGCCGGACGAGACGACACCGCACATAAATGCCCACATCGGCGGAAACCAAGTAATCGGCTTGAGCAGCGCGACTACGTCACGAGGAGCCGGGATCACCGATTTGGGCTGTAAAGTGGCGGACCCGTCCATGAGTCGAAAGCTACGCTTGACACTCTATAGTGTCAACGGATTTGGACAGTTTTAACGGTAGTTTTTACCGGCGCTGGACACTGCGAGACAGACCACAAAAATAATGAAGGGGCTTACGATCATCACAAGACCTAGTCCTATGTTGGCGCCGCCGCCATCCCGAAGAAAGGGATCAAGAATAAGTGCGCCCCAAAAGACAGCTGTCAGCAAAATTCCAATGACCCAAGATTGCCAGTCACGAGCTTTGATAAGCGCAAGAGCAGCAAACGGGAGCGCAATTTGCACAGCCCATGTTATAAACAAAGGAGCTTCTTCTCTGAAATTTATGGAAAACCGGCCGCTTAGATAAGCGCTTAAGCTTACGGCGATTATCGCAACGCAAATGCCAATGAACATTGCTAGAGCGCAACCCATAATCCGCGACATCAGCTTTGGCCTACTCCTCCTCCGCCCCCAGATTGCCCAGCCCGTGGCGGTGCAATTTAGAATACAGACTCTGCCTGCTGACGCCCAGAATCTCGGCGGCCGAAGCGCGGTTGTCAGCCGTGTAAGCGAGCGCCGCTTCGATGCACAGGCGCTCAATCAGGTCGGTCGATTCACGGACGATTTCCTTCAGCGACATGCGGCCGACCAGATCGGTTAGCTGCTCCACAGAACGCGGCAGATCGCGTTCGACCGGGGGCAAATCGCGAGTGCGGCGGGCAATCGCACGAATGCTGAAGCCATAGCATTCGCCGTCTTCGCCCGGCGCGGACACCGCCGAGACTTCGACTTCTTCCTGCATCCCGTCGGCCGAGCGGATGATCGTGGCCACGTTGCGCGCCGAGCCATGGTCGCGGATCTGCGCCAAGATCAGGTCGAGGTCGATCCCGACGCGCCCGATGTAGCTGCCGATCGCCGTGCCCCGCGCCCGCTCGACCGACGCCATATGCGTCAGATCGATAAACGCCGGGTTGGCCGCGACGATATTGAGATCGGCATCGGTCAGCACGAAGGCATCAGGCATCCGCGACAACATGTCGAGGATTTGCACATCGCCCTGACGGTCACGAACATCACTCGATCCGCCATCGACGCGGACGAGATAATAGGTAGCTTGATCCTGACGAAACAGGCTTGCGGACAAAAGCACGCTGCCGCGCCCGCCGGCAAGCGCCAATGCCATTGGCGGCTGATCGGCAGCGCTGACTGCCCCCAGATAAGTCAAAAGGCTTTCGTGCCCGTGCGGATCACTGATCACGCTCAACGGACGATTGACCAGGCCGCCGTCAGACACCCCGAGCATTCGGTTTGCAGCCGGATTGGCTTCACGAATGCGGCGGCTGTCGGCATCGACGACAAGGATCGCTTCGGCGGCGCGCTCGAACAGCATCCGGTAGCGCGATTCCGCCTGACGCAGCCGCAGATAATCACGCTCGAGCGATTGCTGGACCTGCATCAAGCGTTGTTGCAGCACGGCACTGGCCCGGACATCGCGCCCGACCGCAATGATGCGTCCCGAATTTCCGGAGGCAACGGTCCAGTAACGCACGGGGACATCGCCCGTTGCCGTCGGATGATTGATCTGACGCCAGCGCGGCGCGGCACCCGATGCCATCCCTGCCAGCATGTCCTCGATCTTCGCACGGCTTTCGATTGTCGCGATTTCGGCCCAGTTCTGCCCGATCCAGTCGCTCGATCCCTCAATCCCGGTTTCATGCGCCGACAGTGACAGATCGATGATGGTACCGTCGGCTTCGAGGATCAGCACAAGATCACCCGCAGCCTCGGCAAGACGCGCTGCGGCCACGGGATCAAGCGGGCCGAGCGTGGCCGAAGGGGCTCGCAAGGGAACGGAAAGGGCCGAAGCAACGTTCACCGGGCAATCGCCCTTTCAAGCATTCAAGCGCAGATATCGCTGCGCGCGCGTAGCCCCTCAACGAGTGTGTCGGCTGCTGCCAGCGCTTGCACTGCGTCAGGCGCCGTCGCGTCGGCCCCTATTTCAGTCGCCAGCTGCGGTGCAACATTAAAAAGATTGCCGCCGACCATGATGCCGACCAGTGGATTGCGCGATACGCTGCGGATCGCATGGATCAGCGATGGCGCATCGGCCGCACAAACTGTGCCGCTGACCGTCAACCCGACGAGGTCGTAACTGTTGCGTGCGACCATAGCGAGCAGGCTCGACGTGCTGGTTGCCGTCATCAGGTCGGTTGCCCAGCCCGCGCGCCGGAAGACGTCTTCGACAATCACTGTGCCAAAGCTATGATCGTCGCCGGGCATTACCGAAAACAAGGCGACGCGCACATGCGGCTCGCCGCCAGAGCCACGTACGGGAACCCGTGCCGACAATTCGCGCACGACTTCCTGAAGCCGCCAGAGTGCCATCGTCACCGTGACAAAGTCCGCCGTATCGTCGTCCCACATCTCCCCGAGATGGCGCGCAGCAGGGGCCAGAAGTTCGATGAACACAGTGTCGATGCTGACGCCGCGTTGCAGGAAAACATCGACATGATCGAGCAGATCGCTCGCGTCGAAATCGATCGCAAGTGGCGCAAAGGCCTTGGCTTCGTGAAAGCTGACCGTTGCACTGCCCGGACCGCTTGAGACGGCAAGATGATCGTTGTCGCGACCATGCGCAACCATAAGGCGCGGGATGATCTCGCTTTCGACCAGCGTCACGAAACCTGCGGGCTTTTTGGGCGTTTCATCCGCGACGGGTTTTCGACCGACGATGCTGCGCAATATGGGAACCGGCGAACCTCCCTTCGCTATCGACCGCACGATCCCGTACACGCTCGCCATCCAGGTTCTCCCGACCCTGTGCCGGAGCGCGAATTTGCCGCGCCCTCTGAACTGATCATCGCTGACCGCCCCCGACGACTCGCACGTTATGGCGCGAACCGCTTCGTTGCAATAACGACATAACATAAATTCCTGGCTTATGTAAATTGTTTTGGACGTCAAAATGATTTGACACTTCGTGGCCAGCGGCGCAGTCTCTTGGGGAGGAGGCGGTTGCACAAACATGGAGTCGAACAGACCCTTATACACTGTTGCGCAACGCGCCCGCCGCGATGCATCGGTATGGACGTTGGTTCAGGGCATATTGGCGCCCGTGCAATTCGTTATTTTCCTCGTCAGCCTGTTTCTCGTGCTGCGCTTCCTGAACGCCGGCGTGGGTGCCGAGGCGGCCACGATCTCGGTCGTGATCAAAACGCTGGCGCTCTACACGATCATGACTACCGGCGCGATCTGGGAAAAAGTCGTGTTCGGCAAATATCTGTTCGCCGACGCATTCTGGTGGGAAGATTTCTTCTCGATGTTCGTTATCGCGTTGCATACTGCGTATCTCGTCGCGCTGTGGTTGGGTCTTGGCAGTGAAACCGACCGGATGATGATCGCGTTGGCGGCCTATGCGACCTATGCCATCAACGCAGGCCAGTTTCTGCTAAAACTGCGCGCTGCCCGCCTTCAGGCGCCGCGACAGGTGGCGGCATGATTGCTGCGACATCCGTGCCCGATTGCGCACCCGTTCTCAGGGAACGCGGCCAGCGTGAAGTGTTCTGCGGCCTGACCGGCATTATCTGGCTCCACCGCAAGGTTCAGGATGCGTTTTTTCTGGTCGTCGGCAGCCGCACCTGCGCGCATTTGCTGCAGTCGGCAGCAGGCGTGATGATTTTTGCCGAGCCGCGTTTTGCGACCGCAATTATCGAGGAACGCGATCTTGCCGGCATGGCCGATTGCAACGAAGAGCTCGACCGCGTCGTCGACAAGCTGCTTGCGCGCCGTCCCGACATCAAGCTGCTGTTCCTCGTCGGTTCGTGCCCGTCCGAAGTGATCAAGCTCGATCTCAGCCGCGCTTCGCAGCGCCTGAACGCCAAACATGATGGCGTCCGCGTCCTCAACTATTCGGGCTCGGGCATCGAAACGACGTTCACCGAAGGCGAGGACGCCTGCCTGGCATCGCTTGTTCCCGAACTGCCGATCGACATGTCGGGCGAACAGAGCCTGATGATCGTCGGCGCGCTGCCCGATGTCGTCGAGGACCAGTTTCTGCGCCTGTTCGACGAGCTCGGCATCGGCCCGGTGCATTGCCTGCCCGCCCGCCGCGCTGCCGATTTGCCGCCTGTCGGACCCAACACGCGTTTCCTCCTCGCCCAGCCGTTCCTCGGCGAAACCGCGCGCGCGCTCGAGGATCGCGGTGCCGTCCGCCTCGACGCGCTGTTCCCGTTCGGCGCGGAAGGCACGACAAACTGGCTCCACGCGGCAGCGCAGGCATTCGGCATCGACGAAATGCATTTCCGCCAGGTCATCGCGCCCGGTCGTGCCCGCGCCAAGAAAGCCATCGCGCACAGTGCGGCACAATTGAACAGCAAAAGCATTTTCTTTCTGCCTGATTCGCAGCTCGAAATTCCACTGGCGCGGTTTCTTGCCACCGAACTCGGTATGGTCCCGATTGAAGTCGGCACGCCTTATCTTCACCGCAAGCACCTCGCGCAGGAACTGGCGCTGCTGCCGACCGAAACCACGATCAGCGAAGGTCAGGACGTCGACCGCCAGCTTGACCGCGTCCGTGCGGCCAAGCCCGATCTTACGGTGTGCGGTCTCGGCCTCGCGAACCCGCTCGAAGCCGAAGGGTTGACCACCAAATGGGCAATCGAACTCGTCTTCTCGCCGATCCACGGTTTCGAACAAGCCGGTGATCTCGCCGAACTGTTTGCCCGGCCGATGCGTCGCCGCGATGTATTGCGCGTCTGATGCAGCTGACTGTCTGGACATATGAAGGCCCGCCGCACGTCGGCGCAATGCGGATCGCAACCGCGATGACCGGCGTGCATTACGTCCTCCACGCGCCGCAAGGCGATACCTATGCCGACCTGCTGTTCACGATGATCGAGCGTCGCAGCAAGCGGCCACCGGTGACCTACACGACGTTTCAGGCGCGCGATCTCGGCAAGGACACGGCCGAGCTGTTCCAGAAAGCCGCGCGCGAGGCATATGAGCGCTATCAGCCTCAAGCGATGCTCGTCGGCGCGTCATGCACGGCCGAACTCATCCAGGACGATCCCGGCGGGCTGATCGAGGCGATGCGCTTGCCGATCCCCGTCGTCGCGCTTGAACTGCCGAGCTATCAGCGCAAGGAAAACTGGGGCGCGGCGGAAACATTTTACCAGCTCGTTCGCACGCTTGCCGACAAGAACATCCTCCGCAACCGCAGCCTCCGCCCGCGCGCAAATCTGCTTGGGCCGACCGCGCTCGGCTTCCGCCACCGCGACGACATTGTCGAAGTCGTCAAACTGCTGGATTCGCTCGGTGTCGACGTCAATGTCATCGCGCCGCTCGACGCCAGCCCCGCCGATCTGGCGCGGCTCGGCGATGCTGACGTCAACGTGCTGATGTATCCCGAAATTGCTGACACCGCCGCGCGCTGGCTTGAAAAGACCTTCGGACAAACAACAATCCGCACTGTCCCGATCGGCCACGGCGCAACGCGCGATTTCCTGACCGAAGTGGCGGCGGCTACCGGCATCGATGCGAGCGCAGCCCTCGCAGCCGATCCCTCGCGCCTCCCGTGGTATAGCCGTTCGGTCGATTCGACTTACCTGACGGCCAAGCGCGTCTTCATTTTTGGCGACGCGACCCACGCCATTGCCGCCGCTCGCGTTGCCCGCGACGAGCTGGGTTTCAATGTCGTCGGCCTCGGCTGCTACAACCGCGAATTTGCGCGCGACATGCGCGACGCCGCCAAGCTCTACGACCTCGAACCGCTCATCACTGATGATTATCTCGAAGTCGAAGCCGCGATCGAAGCGCTCTCGCCCGAACTGGTACTCGGCAGCCAGATGGAACGCCACATCGCCAAGCGCCTCCGCATTCCGTGCGCAGTGATTTCGGCGCCCGTCCATGTTCAGGATTTCCCCGCGCGGCACTCGCCCCAAATGGGCTGGGAAGGTGCCAACGTCCTGTTCGACAGCTGGGTTCACCCGCTGACCATGGGTCTGGAAGAACATCTGCTGACAATGTTTCGCGACGATTTCGAATTCAGCGATTCGAACGGCTCATCACATTTGGGACACGGTCACTCCGCCCCTACCCGTCATCCCAGCGAAAGCTGGGATCCCGTGAAGACGGAAGGCGCTCAACCCGCCGGAGATCCCAGCGTCCGCTGGGATGACGTGGCAGAGCTTGAACTCAAGAAAATCCCGTTCTTCGTGCGCGGCAAGGCCCGCCGCAATACGGAAAGCTACGCCGCAGAACGCGGCCTCGCCATGATCACGCGCGACACGCTTTATGATGCAAAGGCGCATTATGCACGGTAACTTCAGCCCCCGCGTTCGCGTTGTCGTTGTCACGCTCGACAACCATCTGTCCGGATCGGTCGAGCGTGCGGCCGCGCAATTTGCCCGCGAAGGTTCGGGCATCGAAATCGCATTTCACGCCGCCGCCGATTGGGACCGCAATCCTGCCAGCCTGGAGCGGTGCCGCGAAGACATCGCGACGGGCGATATCATCGTCGCAACGATGCTGTTCCTCGAAGATCACATCAATGCTGTCATGCCAGCGCTCGTCGCGCGCCGCGAGGATTGCGACGCGATCGTCGGCCTGATGTCAGCAAGCGAAGTCGTGAAGCTCACGCGCCTCGGCGATTACCGGATGGACAAGCCCGCGAGCGGCCCGATGTCGCTGCTCAAGAAATTGCGTGGCTCTGCAAAGCCTGGCCAGTCGGGAGGTGCCGGGCAGATGAAAATGCTGCGCCGCCTGCCCAAGATCCTGCGCTTCATTCCGGGCGCTGCACAGGACGTTCGCGCTTATTTCCTGACGCTGCAATATTGGCTTGCGGGTTCGGACGATAATGTCGTCAACATGATCCGCGCGCTTGTCGATCGTTATGCCGATGGTGAGCGGCGCGATTTGCGCGGATCGATGAAAGCCATTGCGCCGATCGAATATCCTGAGTTGGGCGTGTATCACCCCGCACTCCCCGAGCGGATGACGGATAATGCCGCGCGGCTTCCAAGGTTCAACACACAATCCGTTCGGGCTGAGCTTGTCGAAGCCCTGCCTTTTTCTTCGAACGGTAGCGCAAAGAAGGACAACCCTTCGACAGGCTTAGGGAAGTCGGGAGGGGAGCTTGGCGGCACTGTCGGCCTGCTGATGCTGCGGTCCTACATTCTCGGCCGCGACAGTGCCCATTATGATGGTGTGATCGCGGCCCTCGAAGCACGCGGACTGAACGTGGTGCCCGCATTTGCCAGCGGACTCGACAGCCGCCCCGCGATCGAAGCCTTCTTCATGAAAGACGGTGTCGCCACCGTCGATGCGGTCGTTTCGCTCACCGGTTTCTCGCTCGTCGGCGGCCCTGCCTACAATGACGCGAGAGCTGCCGAAGACGTGCTTGCCGCGCTGGACGTGCCTTACATCGCCGCGCAACCACTCGAATTCCAGACACTCGAGCAATGGGGTGCGGGACGCTCGGGTCTGCTCCCACTCGAAGCGACGATGATGGTCGCAATCCCCGAACTCGACGGCGCGATCCTGCCCAGCGTGTTCGGCGGACGCTCAGACGGATCGGGCACACCCTGCACCGGCTGCACACGCGGCTGCACCTTCCCAACCGGGGGCCTGATTCGCGAGATGCAGGCCTGCCCCGAGCGCGCCGAGACACTGGCTGCCAAAGTCGCAAAGTTGGTCGCGCTCCGCCGCAGCGACCGCGCCGCGCGCAAAGTCGCTATGGTCCTGTTCAACTTCCCACCGAATGCCGGCGCAACGGGCACTGCCGCCTATCTGTCGGTCTTCGAATCCGTCTTCGCCACGTTGACCCGCCTTCATGCCGAGGGTTACACCGTCGACCTCCCTCCGAGCGTCGATGCACTTCGTGATACGCTCCTCAAGGGGAACGCCGAACGCTTCGGTGCAGACGCCAATGTCCACGCGCGGATCCCTGCCGATGATCATGTCCGCCGCGAACCGCACTTGCGCGAGATCGAAGCGCAGTGGGGCCCCGCGCCGGGCAAGGCGCAAGCCGACGGCAGCAGCATCCATGTGCTGGGCGCGCGATTCGGCAATGTCTTCATCGGCGTCCAGCCGGGCTTTGGTTACGAAGGCGATCCGATGCGGATGCTTTTCGAGGGCACGTTCACGCCGACACACGCGTTCAGCGCTTTCTACCGCTACCTCCGCGAAGATTTCGCGGCCGACGCGGTGCTGCATTTCGGCACGCACGGCGCGCTGGAATTCATGCCCGGCAAGCAGACCGGCCTTGGCGCGAAATGCTGGCCCGAGCGGCTGATCGGCGATGTGCCCAATTTCTATCTGTATGCTGCGAACAACCCGTCCGAAGGGCTGATTGCAAAGCGCCGTTCGGGTGCGACGCTGCTCAGCTACCTGACGCCGCCGCTGACCCAATCGGGGCTTTATGCCGGGCTCAACGATCTAAAAGTCCTGCTCGATCGCTATCGCAGCTCGCCCGATGCCGCCGAGCGCGCCAGCCTGACGCCGATGATCGAGGAAGCAGCGACGGCGCTCGAACTCGATGCGAGCAACCTCGAAACGCTCGGCACTCAGCTTTACGAACTCGAACAGACGCTGATCCCCGAGGGGCTCCACGCGATCAACGAAGACGAGCTCGGCGGCGTCATCAACGCGCTTGATGCAAAATTCATCCGTCCCGCCCCCGGCGGCGACCTGATCCGCAATCCTGAAATCCTGCCGACCGGCCGCAACATTCACGGCTTCGACCCGTTCCGCATCCCCAGCCGTTACGCAATGCAGGACGGCACGATGCAGGCCGAAGCCCTTATCGCGCGCCATGTCGCCGACACCGGCAGCGCGCCGACGACGCTCGCGATGGTCCTGTGGGGCACTGACAATCTGAAATCCGAAGGCGCACAAATTGCGCAGGCGCTGGCGCTGATCGGGGCACGTCCACGTTTCGACAGCTATGGGCGGTTGGCCGGTGCCGAACTGATGTCGCTCGAAGAACTGGGCCGCGCGCGGATCGACGTGATCGTCACGCTGTCGGGCATCTTCCGCGATTTGCTCCCGCTGCAGACACGGATGATCGCCGAAGCCGCCTTCCTTGCGGCCAGCGCCGACGAGCCGCTCGACATGAACCATGTCCGCGCCAACAGCCTGAAGCATCAGGCCTGCCACAATTGCGACCTCGAAACCGCAGCGCTGCGCGTCTATTCGAATGCCGAAGGCGCTTACGGCGCCAACGTCAATCTGATGATCGACAATGGCGCGTGGACCGATCCCGACGAGCTCGCCAACGCTTTCGAGAGCCAGAAGGGCTATGCTTACGGCCGCACGGGGATCGCCAAACGCAACAAGCCGCTGTTCGAAAGCGCACTCGCCACCGTCGAACTCGCTTACCAGAACCTCGACTCGGTCGAACTCGGCGTCACCACGGTCGATCATTATGTCGACGGCCTTGGCGGGATCAGCCGCTCGGTCGCCCGTGCACGCGGTGCGGCCGTCCCCGCTTACATCGTCGACGCAACGCAAGGCACCGGCAACAAAGTCCGCACGATCGGCGAACAGGTCGATCTCGAAACGCGCACGCGGATGCTCAATCCGGTCTGGTATGAAGGGATGCTGCGTTCGGGCTTCGAAGGCGTGCGCAATATCGAAGCGTCCGTTACCAACACAATGGGCTGGTCGGCAACGACCGAAGGCGTGAGCCCCTGGGTCTATCAAAAGATCAGCGAAACCTATGTCCTCGACGACACCATGCGCGAGCGGTTGTCCGCGCTAAACCCCAAATCCACGGCGCGCATGGCCAACCGCCTGCTCGAAGCAAGCGACCGCCAATTCTGGTCGCCCGACGCTGCCACACTCGCTGCGCTTCACGCCGCATCCGACGCAATCGAAGATCGTTTAGAAGGAATAGCCGCATAATGGCATTGATGGACCCACCCGCACGTGGCCTCGACGGCGAGGGCAGCCTCCAGGTGAAGCTCGATCCGGGCGACAAGATCGGCAATGCCAAAGTCATTGCGGTGTATGGCAAAGGCGGGATCGGCAAATCGACGACCAGCTCGAACCTGTCTGCCGCATTGTCGTTGCTCGGCAAGCGCGTGCTGCAGATCGGCTGCGATCCCAAGCATGACTCGACGTTCACGCTGACCAAAAAGCTGATGCCGACAGTTATCGACGTGCTCGAAACGGTTGAATTTCACGCCGAGGAACTGCGCCCCGAGGACTATATGTTCGAAGGGTTCAACGGCGTCATGTGCGTCGAAGCGGGCGGGCCGCCAGCAGGAACCGGTTGCGGGGGCTATGTCGTCGGGCAGACCGTGAAGCTACTCAAGCAGCATCATCTTCTCGAAGAAACCGATGTCGTGATTTTCGATGTACTCGGCGATGTGGTGTGCGGCGGGTTTGCTGCCCCGCTACAGCATGCCGAACGCGCGGTCGTCGTCGCGGCCAACGACTTCGACAGCATCTTCGCGATGAACCGCATTGTTGCCGCGATTCAGGCAAAAGCAAAAAACTACGAAGTGCGCATGGCTGGCGTCATTGCCAACCGCAGTGCTGCGACCGACGAGATCGATCGGTTCAATGCCGCAACGGGCCTGAAAACGCTCGCGCATTTCCCCGATCTCGACGCGATCCGCCGCAGCCGCCTCAAAAAATGCACGATCTTCGAGATGGAAGACACGCCCGAAGTTGAAGCGGTGCGCAAGGAATATATGCGCCTTGCTGCGGTCCTGTGGGCAGGCACTGATGCGCTCGACGCGATGCCGATGAAGGACCGCGACATCTTCGAATTCCTGGGCTTCGAATGATGCGTGATACCGCGACTTACGACAGCTACCGCGATGGGCTCGAAACCTATTTCGACCGCACGGCGCGCGATGCGTGGGAACGGCTGACGTCGGACGCGCAAGTCAGCGGCATTCGCGCAACCGTCCGCGCGGGCCGAGACAAGATGCGCGCGTCGATCCTCGACATGCTGCCTGCTGATATGACCGGATTGCGTTTGCTCGATGCGGGTTGCGGGACGGGATCGCTTGCTGTCGAAGCCGCGATGCGCGGGGCCGAAGTCGTGGCCATCGACGTCGCGGCAGGGCTGGTCGATATTGCCCGCAAGCGTGCGCCCGTCGGCCTGAAGATCGATTGGCGTAGCGGCGATATGCTTTCGGCGGACCTCGGCGTATTCGACCATGTCGTCGCGATGGATTCGCTGATCCATTACCGCGCGTTCGATATCGTCGATGTCGTGACCGAACTTGCAGGCCGCACGCGTGGGTCGATCCTTTTCACCTTCGCACCGAAAACGCCTCTGCTGACCGCGATGCACACCGCAGGGCTGCTGTTCCCCCGCTCGGACCGTGCACCCGCGATCATCCCGGTCACCGAAAAGCTCCTGCGCAAGCTGCTGACCGACGCGATCCCGGCCAAGAAAGTCGGACGATCGACGCGCGTATCGGGCGGATTTTATACAAGTCAGGTGCTCGAAGTCGCGTGAGGAACCCGCTGCGCCCTGACCTCTGGAACCGTATCGGGACAAGCTTCCTGCCGTTTGCCGATGCGGCAAGCGCAGACCTGCCGCTGAGCCGGATCCTGCGCCTCTCGCTGTTTCAGGTTTCGGTCGGCATGTGCGCGGTACTGCTCACGGGGACGCTCAATCGCGTCATGATTGTCGAGCTGAAAATGTCAGCCACGCTGGTTGCGCTGATGGTGTCGATCCCGCTGCTGTTCGCCCCCCTGCGCGCGCTGATCGGGCACAAGTCGGACACGCACCGCTCGGTGCTGGGCTGGAAGCGCGTTCCCTATATCTGGTTCGGCACGCTGATGCAGTTCGGTGGTCTGGCCATCCTGCCGTTTGCGCTGCTGATCATGTCGGGCGGCGGCATGGGTTCGCCGGTCATCGGTCAGATATTTGCGGCAATCGGGTTTTTGCTCGTGGGGGCAGGCATGCACACGACGCAAACGGCGGGACTTGCGCTCGCAACCGATCTTGCCACGCCTGAAAAAGCGCCGCGCGTGGTCGCCTTGCTTTATGTCATGCTGCTGGTCGGCATGATGATCAGTGCATTGGTCATCGGTCGCTTGCTCGTTGATTTCACGCCGACACGGCTTGTGCAGATCGTCCAGGGCGTCGCCGCACTCACGGCAATCCTCAATATCACTGCGCTCTGGAAACAGGAAGCGCGCGATCCGGACCGCACAGCTATGACCGCACAGCATCCCCAATTCGGCACCGTCTGGGCCGGTTTCATCGGCATACCCGCCACACGGCGTTTGCTCGTCGCCATCGGCCTTGGCGCTGCCGCGTTTGCGATGCAGGACGTGCTGCTCGAACCCTATGGCGGGCAAGTGCTCGGCCTTTCGGTTGGCGCGACGACTTCGCTCACCGCGCTCTGGGCGCTCGGCACGCTGGCTGGCTTTGCGCTTGCGGCCAAATCGCTGACCGGCGGCTCCGATCCACACCGGCTTGCGGGCAATGGCGGCGTTGCCGGGATCGCCGCCTTCCTGATGATCATTTTCGCTGCGCCCAGCCAGTCGGTTGGGCTGCTGTGCCTTGGCGCGATGACGATGGGTTTCGGCGGCGGGCTGTTCTCGGTCGGCACACTGACCGCTGCAATGGCACTATCGAAGGATGGCCGCTCGGGTCTCGCGCTGGGCGCATGGGGTGCGGTCTCGGCGACCTGCGCGGGCACGGCGATCCTGCTTGGCGGATTGTTGCGCGATGTGATGGCGACGTCGTCGGGCTACACTGTCGTGTTTCTCACCGAAATCATCCTGTTGCTTGCCATGCTTGTCGCCATTGGCCCGCTAGTCCGGCGCGTCGGTGGCGCATTCGAAATCTACCCAAATCAGAAGTTCGGGCTGACCGAATTTCCAACCTGAGAATACGTGATTTGAATTTTGGCCGGAGGGAAAAGCCATGAGCGTGATGTTATTCGGAAATGTGGATTGGGCGTTACTCGCGCTGTGGGCATTTTTCCTGTTTTTCGCCGCGCTGGTGTTTTATCTCCATCGCGAAGGATATCGCGAAGGCTATCCGCTCGAGGACGAAATCAGCGGCAAATATGATGGCCGCAGCCCGCTGCTGTTCATCAAGAACAAGACTTTCAAGCTGCCCTTCGGTCGTGGCTCGGTGACGGTCCCCAACATCGCCGACCGCGAGTCCGTCGATATCGCCGCGCGCCGCATCGACCGTTCGCCCGGATCGGCTTATGTCCCGACCGGCAATCCGCTGGTCGACGGCATTGGTCCTGCGGCTTATGCCAACCGCGCCAAGCTGCCCGATCTCGATTGGGAAGGCCACCCGCGCATCGTGCCCATCGAAGCATCGGGCCTGTGGCTCGAGGGTCGCGACCCCGATCCGCGCGGCATGACGGTGATGGCCGTCGACGGTTTGGTCGCTGGCACCGTCAAGGATATCTGGGTCGACAAGGCCGATCGCCTGATCCGCTATCTGGCGGTCGATATCGGCACCCGTTCGGTGCTCGCGCCGATGAACATGGCTAAAATCAACCGCAAGAAGAACATCGTGACGATCGATGCCATCCGCGCCGATCAATATGCCGATGCGCCTGCTATTGCCGACGCAGCCACGATTACGCTGTATGAAGAAGAGCGTGTTCAGGCCTATTTCGGCGGCGGTTATCTTTATGCCACGGCGGCGCGGCAGGAACCGCTCATATGATCGCAGAATATGACAACGAGCCGATCCCCGGGCTGCCGGGTTTCCTCCCGAGAGACGAGGAAATCCTGTGGCAGGGATCGCCCGACTGGAAGCGGCTTACGGTCAACGCGCTTCATGTCCGCATGATCGCCGTTTACTTTGCGCTGTTGGCAGCGTTCGGTGCTGTGCAGGGGTCATGGAACGGCGCGCTGATTACGCTTGGCGTGGGGCTGATTTGCGTTATCATCCTCGCCATGATCGCGTGGGGCACGGCAAAAACAACGATGTACACGCTGACCAACCGGCGGATCGTCATGCGGATCGGCATTGCGCTGCCCAAATGTATCAATCTGCCGCTGTCGGTCATCGGTTCGGCAGACCTCGCGCTCCACGGAGACGGCACGGGCGATATTCCCCTGCTGCTGAATGCCCCGCAGCGCCTCGGCTATATCCAGCTCTGGCCCAGTGCCCGCGCGTGGGAACTTGCCGTGCCACAGCCGATGCTCCGTGCGATCCCCGATGCGCAAAATGTCGCCGTGATGATCGCGCGCGCTTGTGGCACCCGCTCGCACGTCACGCCACAGCCAGCTTATGAAGAGGCAATCGCGGCATGAGCGGTCACAGCCATCACGATCAACCGTTTCCAAAAGCAATGCTGATGCTGGCGGGCCTGCTCGTCGGTGGCACGCTGTTGCTCGCCGTGACGATGCGCCTGACCGGCACCCCGCCGCAATCTTCGCCCACGCTCGAACGCGCAGCGGCCAACATCGCTGCAACAAAATCGCGCGACCTGAGCTTTGCCGATCAGCCCGACGGATCGGTCCGGATTATTGATGCGAACACCGGTGCTGTTGCCGGCGGTGTCGCGCGCGGGACAGAAAGCGGCTTCATCCGCGGGGTGATGCGCGGCCTGATGCGCAACCGGCATCAGCGCGGTGTTGCGATGGGCCCGCCATTTCGCCTCACCCTTTGGGCGAACGGTCAGATTTCGATCACCGACACGACATCGGGCTATGTCACTGATTTAAGCGCATTCGGCGAGACCAATCGTGCGGCTTTCGCGGCGCTCCTCAAATGAGTAGATCATTCGACACGCCCTGCACGATCGAAGTCGAACATGGCTTCGACCATCTGCATGCGCATGTCGAACTTGATGGCGACGTGCCGATCTATCCGGGCGACAAAGTCCGCGTCCATGGTGCCGCGATCAGGCTTCCCTATGGGGAACGCCTTGTCGAACATCGCATGGCAACGGTCACGCGCGCCACGGCGTTCGGCCGGGCATGGACCCGCTTTCGGGCGCGGTTCGAAATTACCGAATTGTACGAACTCAGCTTTTCAGGCGGCAAATTATGACCGAGATGACGCACAACTTCACCAAAGAAGACGCGCACGCGATTGCGACGCAGGACACCGTATTGTCCCCGCGTTTCTACACCACCGATTTCGATGCGATGGACAAAATCGACGTCAGCCTCGTCCGCGCTGAATGGGACGTGCTGATCGCCGAAATGGCAGCCGACCCGAACAAGGAGCATTTCAAGAAGACAGAGAGCTTCGACGGCATCATTGCCGCGATGGAGCCAAACCTACGCAAGGAATTCGTCGATTTCCTCGTCTCCTCGCTGACGTCCGAATTTTCGGGCTGCATCCTTTATGCCGAAATCGCCAAGCGCACGAAAAATCCCGATGCCAAGGCATTGTTCAAACTGATGGCGCGCGACGAAAGTCGGCATGCAGGTTTTATCAATGACTCGCTGAAAGATGCGAACATCGGTATCGATCTGGGCTTCCTGACCAAGACCAAGAAATACACCTTCTTCCGCCCGAAGTTCATTTTTTATGCGACCTATCTCAGCGAGAAGATCGGCTACGCGCGCTACATCACGATCTTCCGCCATTTGCAGCGCAACCCTGACCGGATGATTCACCCGATTTTCAACTGGTTCGAACAATGGTGCAACGACGAGTTCCGCCACGGTGAAGCCTTCGCACTGCTGATGCGTGCCGATCCGAAACTGCTGACGGGTCTCAACAAGCTGTGGATCCGATTCTTCCTCGTCGCAGTCTATGCAACCATGTTCGTCCGCGATCATGCCCGCCCGCATTTCCATGCCGCGCTCGGCATCGATCCGACCGACTATGATTATGAAGTCTTCCGCGTCACTTCCGCGATCACGCGTCAGGTTTTCCCGATCGTGCTCGACAGCGATAGCCCCAAATTCCGCGCACTGATGATGAAAATCCTGCGCGCCAATCAGGCTATTCCGACTGCCGGCGTGTTTGGACGCGCCAAGGCCTATGCCACCATCGGCACCAGCATGCTGCAGCTGTATTTCCTGCGGACCGAAACGAACGCCCTGCCCGTGACCACGCGACTGGTACCCGCCTGGTGACAATGGCGGGCCATGCCTTGCCGCTGCTTTATGTGGTCATGCTGTGGTTTATGTCCACAGCACTGGTCGTGGCGCTCGATCACCGTATGCGGGCACAGAAAGTGCTGACCTTTGCGGGTGCCGCCGCTTGCGCCGCCCTTGCCGTGATAGGCTTGCTTGCGCCAAGCACCGATGCCTTTGCGGCTTATGCGTCGTTTACGGCGGCACTGGTCATCTGGGGCTGGCACGAACTGAGCTTCCTGACCGGTGCGATAACGGGCCCGCGTCGCGAGCCATTGCCCGAAACCGCAAAAGGCTGGACGCGTTTCCGCTTGTCGAGTGCGACCGTTATCCACCACGAAGTCGCGATTTTCGTGACTCTCATCATGCTCGTGATTGTCAGCCGCGGCCTGCCCAACCAGACAGGCGCAGCGGCTTTTGTGATCCTCTTTGCCATGCGCCTGTCGACCAAGTTCAACATTTTTCTCGGCGTGCCGAATTTCAGCAGCGACATTCTCCCACCACAACTTGCCTACCTCAAAAGCTATTTCCGCAACCGCCGCTTCAACGCGCTAATGCCGTTTTCGCTGCTCGCTGGGGCGGCGCTGACCTACTGGCTCGCCAGCATGGCACTCACACTGCCCGGCGATGCAGCGACAGGCTACACGCTACTCGCTGCAATCGCAGCGCTCGGCGTCATCGAACATCTGTTCCTGGTTTTGCCGATCGGCGATACCGCGCTGTGGCGTTGGGCGATCCC
Source organism: Sphingomonas sp. (assembly GCA_043737475.1). Taxonomy (GTDB): domain Bacteria; phylum Pseudomonadota; class Alphaproteobacteria; order Sphingomonadales; family Sphingomonadaceae; genus Sphingomonas_O. Next base: position 14,730 of record JAYTAP010000017.1, on the reverse strand, counting down.
CAATGCCAAACGCATATAAAATATACGACGGAGGGGTTTTATGGATTACGAGGCACTGTTCACCGAGCAACTCGATGCTTTGCGTGAAGCCGGAAATTACCGGGTGTTTGCCGAACTCGAACGCAAGCGCGGGAGCTTCCCCAGTGCCAAGCGCTACGCCGACGACGGCACGACACAGGACGTCACGGTCTGGTGCTCAAACGATTATCTTGGCATGGGACAGCATCCCAAAGTTCTCGACGCGATGCATGACACGCTTGATCGCTGCGGCGCGGGCGCGGGTGGCACACGAAACATCTCGGGGACGAGCCACGAGCATGTGTTGCTCGAAACCGAGCTTGCTGACCTTCACGGTAAAGAAGCCGCGCTGATCTTCACGTCGGGCTACGTGTCGAACTGGGCCGCACTCGGTACGCTCGCCGCGCGGCTCCCCGATTGCGTCGTGCTGTCGGACGCGCTCAACCATGCCTCGATGATCGAAGGCATCCGCCACAGCCGCGCGCAATGCCTGAAATTCAACCATAACGATCCCGAAGACTTGGACCGGCTGCTCGGAACCATCGAACCCGGTCGCCCCAAACTCGTCGCGTTCGAAAGCGTCTATTCGATGGACGGCGACATTGCCCCGATCGCCGAAATTCTCGACGTCTGTGAAAAGCACGGCGCGATGAGCTACATCGACGAAGTCCATGCGGTCGGGCTTTACGGCCCGCGCGGTGGCGGCATTGCCGAACGCGAAGGGCTGATGGACCGGATCACCGTAATCGAAGGGACGCTGGGCAAAGCATTCGGCGTCATGGGCGGCTATATCGCGGGTTCAAAAGCAATGTGCGATTTCGTGCGCAGCTTTGCCAGCGGGTTCATTTTCTCGACCGCGCTCCCGCCTGCGATTGCCGCCGGTGCTGCCGCCTCGATCCGCCACCTGAAGACTAGCCAGATCGAGCGCGTCCGTCACCAGAACCGTGTCGCCATTGTCCGCGCGCGCCTCGATGCGCTCGGCATTCCGCACATCGACAACCCCAGCCACATTATCCCGGTGATGGTCGGCGATCCACACCATTGCAAGATGATCAGCGACTGGCTGATGGCCAACCACGGTATTTATGTGCAGCCGATCAACTACCCGACTGTCCCCAAAGGCACCGAACGCCTGCGCATCACGCCATCGCCCGTGCATACCGATGGCGACATCGACAAGCTTGTCGAAGCAATCAGTGAGATTTGGTCGCAGTGCGCTCTAGCGCGGCGGGCGGAAGCAGCTTAGTGCGTCCTGTCTAAAACTTATCGAGGACATCTGGTTCGCTATTTTGCCCCGAGCGAGACCTCACCGGTGCTTGTGTATGTCCGCGTAATGAAATCCGTCGGGTTTTTCGCATGACTGGCTTCTCGACCAGATGCCAACTCAGCCAACCGCAGGCAAAGGCGCCGACGATCGTCACGGCCCCCGTCACAAGCAGCGGTGCGGGCCAGTAGTCCATCAACAGCTTTTCCAGCGGCCAAGAATAAAGATAGTATCAAGCTTCTGCCACCAATTTTGCGGCAGGAGTTCGGCGCCAAAAAGAAACGTCAGCATGATCAGACATATCCGTCCCGGTTTTTGAAAAAGCCTCAAATACCCAAAACAGAGCACCATCAGATAACAGCGAACTTCGACGCCGATGGTCCACATGACCCCATTGATCGAATGATAATTGGTTCCCGGGAAGGTTCCTGGAATATAGGGCGGCTCTAACAACATGATCTGGATGACGGATTGCAGCCAAGCGGCGGCTGAATTGGGACCGGCCGCACCCGCCAACGGTGCAACGACGGTGAGACAAAAATGCGACGAAACAACGAAGCCTGGATAAATCCGCGAAGCGCGCTTTAGCGCGATAGTCAGCGACACTCACTTCGTTGCAGCGATAGCGGGGAAGCTTTCGCTCCCCCGTTATCAGCAGATAACCGGCAATAAATTCCGATCAGCGCGCGACGCAGCGACGGCGCGATCCGGCTCGCTCGATTTCGCGACCGGCAAGCGCACCCAGTGCGGCACCACCAACCGTGCCCAGCACCCGATCGCCGCTTGTGTCGATCGTGCGCCCGATCAGGGCACCGCCGACGCCGCCGACGATCAAGCCCGTCGTGCCATTGGTGCGGCGGCAATACATGCGCCCGTCCTTGCCACGCCATTCCTTGTAAACGCGCTTGGCCTCGGCCGGGGGCGCATAGGACATGGTTGGCACGACGAGCGCGGCGGCCGCGAGATTAAAAATCAGATTACGCATGTTTAATTCCCTTGAACTTCGAAACTTGGAACGCGCCACCCTTGCACCGCGTTGCATGAACTTAAAACAACATGCCGTTCATCCGATGGCAGTCAGCGCCTGCGCGAAATCGGCGATCAGATCGTCGGCGTTCTCGACGCCGACTGATATACGCACCAGATTGTCGCTGATGCCCAGCGCATCCTTGCGTTCCTGCGGCACCGACAGATGCGTCATGGCCGCCGGCGCGCTGGCGAGCGTCTCGGTTCCGCCCAGACTGACAGCGAGTTTGGCGATCTTCAATGCGTCGAGAAAAGCAAAACTCTCGCGCTCGCCGCCTTTCAAGTAGAGCGAGAACGTCGAGCCAGCGCCGTTGCAATGGCGATCATAAATATCGCGCTGGCGCGTGCCGGGTTCGAGGAAGCCGAGATAGCCGACCGATTCGACCTGCAGCTGCTCGCGCAGGAACGCGCAGACTTTTTCGGCATTCTCGCCTGCACGACTCATCCGCAGCTCGAGCGTTTCGAGCGAACGCAGCAGCATCCATGCGGAGTGCGGATCGGTAATCGTGCCGATCGTATTGCGCATCATCCGGATCGGATTGATCATCGCTTTGGAGCCGACCGCGCCGCCTGCGACCAGATCGCTATGTCCACCGGCGTATTTGGTCAGCGAATACAGCACGAGGTCTGCGCCTTGCTTCAGCGGCTTTGCCCAGAGCGGCCCAAGAAAGGTGTTGTCGATCACAATCGGCGGCAAGTCATTTGCCGCAAACGCCGCGTTGCGCGAAGCTGACACGGCTTCGACATCCACAAGCGCATTGGTCGGGTTGGCGGGACTTTCGAGATAGACGAGCGCGACATGGCCCATCGTCTTGGCCTTCGCCATCGCCGCGTCGATTTCCTCGCGCGTCGCCCCTGCCGGGAAATCGATCCAGTGCACGCCGAACCGCCCGAGAATGCGCCCGATCAGTGTTTCGGTTGCCGCATAAAGCGGCGCGCTGTGCACAATGACATCACCGGGCTTCACGAGTGCGAGCATAACGGTCGCAATCGCCGACATGCCGCTTGAGAATACCAGCGCATCCTCGGCATCTTCCCATACGCCGAGGCGATCCTCGAGAATTTCCTGGTTCGGCCCGTTGAAGCGCGAATAGACGAGGCCCTCCGCCCCGCCGGGCCGCTTGCCGGTCACGCCTTCGAAAAAGCGCTTCCCCGCCGCTGCGTTCTCAAAGACGAACGTCGACGTCAGGAAAATCGGCGGCTTCAGCGATCCTTCGGACAGCGCCGGATCGAAACCATGCCCCATCATCAGCGTTTCGGGCGCCAGGCGGCGGTTGCCGATCGTCAGGATATCGGGTTTCGGGCGACGGCGCGATGAAAGAGCGCTGAGTTCGGCTTCGTCGGACATGGTTCAAAAACTCCGTTTGGGCTGAGCACACACCCTTCGTCATTCCCGCGGATGCGGGAATCCAACTCCAAGTCTCGAAAGTCTGGAATTGGCCCCCGCCTGCACGGGGGTGACGAGATTAAGAAGCGATCAGCGATATCTGCCGTCCATAGTCGGGTTCACCCCCGTGTGTCGCGCGCCGAAAGCTATAATATCGACTGGGCTGCGAATAAGTGTCCAGTCCCAGCGTCGCAACGCGCGTGATTCCGGCCGCTGCAAGCCGGTGCGCGACATAAGCTTCGAGATCAAACTGATGATGCGCGGTGCGTCTGCTGTGGGCAAAGAACCGTTCATTGGCCGGATCGACGTCGCAGAAGCGCCCGTGAAATGCCGCGTCGACTTCATACGAAGCGCGCGCAATGCATGGGCCGATGGCGGCGGCGATCCGGTCGCGCTTTGCACCCAGCTGTTCCATCGCTGCTATCGTTGCATCGGTAACGCCCCCCAGCGCACCTTTCCACCCGGCGTGCGCTGCACCGATGACGCCGGCTTCAGTGTCGGCAAACAGCACCGGCGCGCAATCGGCCGTCAGGATGCCGAGCACGAGCCCCGGCGTTGCCGTAACCATGGCGTCGGCACGCGGGCGGGCGTCGTCGGCACAAGAAGCTGTAACCGTTACGACGTCTGCCGAATGCACCTGATAAACGGTGACAAGCGCGGCACCCGGCGCAACCGCATCGGCTGCCCGCCGCCGGTTTTCGGCAATCGCTGCCGGGTCGTCGCTGCTGCCCAGTCCGACGTTGAGGCCCGCGACCAGTCCCGTTGAAAGGCCGCCACGCCGCCCGAGAAATCCGTGGCGCGGGGCGCTCAGTAGCGGCGTTGTGACAATGTCGATCATGACAGACCCACCGGGACGGGCCAGTCCTTGCCGGTCAAACCCATGACCCGAAACAAAGTGCCCATTGCTGCTGGATCGGTCAGCCGCTGATGCGCTGCGGTGACATCCTCTGCACGCGCGGGCGATTGCCGGGCCAGCGCCGCCGCGCGTGATGCGATGCCCAGCGAGCCCAGAAAATCCCGTTGCGGCACAGGGCCGTGCACCGTTGCGCCTGCAATTGTCGCCGCCGCCCCCAGCGTCGCGAAATCGACATGCGCGCTCAGGTCGACCGTGCCCGGTGCATCGAAGGGATTGGCAAATTTGTGGCTGCGCACCGCCTGCAACGTCTCGCCGATGGCCGGGCCGTCATAGCCATAATCGATGATCAGCGCGGCCCCGCCCTGCCCCGCCAACCGCTTGGCCAGATGGCGGATGGCGGCAACGCTCGCCGGCGACGTCTCGACGATGCTCCCCGGCGGCGCATCGCGCAGCGCTTCGGGAATGATATCGTCGGGCACGGGCTTGCCGACAACCGGCAAGAACAGCGTATCCTGACAGGCGACCAGCCGCTGCCGCCAGCCATCCGCCGCCCGCACCAGCTGCTCGATCGGCAGCGCATCGAAAAACTCATTGGCGACGATCAGTAACGGCACGGTGTTGGACAGCGTTGTCAGATCATCGTGCCACGTCGCACCCGGCACGGCTGCCGACTGCGTTAGCCGTAAGGCGGGTGATGTTTCGACGAAGTACGCCGGTGGTGTCAGCCCGGCCGTTGCCATTGCGCGCAGGGCATCGGCGGCAAGCGTTCCCCGCCCCGGCCCGAGCTCGACGAAAGCACATTCGGGCCGCCCTGCACGGTCCCATACGTCGGCAAGCGCGGCGCCGATCAGCTCGCCGAACATCTGGCTGATTTCGGGCGCGGTGATGAAGTCACCACCAATCGCCTCGCCACGCGCATAGTAGTCGGCATTGGCAGCTGCCATGAACTGCGATACCGGCATTGGCCCTGCCAGCGTGATCGCGCGTGCCAGACGTTCGGGCAGCAGTCCCGGCTCAGGCGACGCTGGCACTGCCCGCAATCGGTTCGACGCGGATGCGCCGCTTGTTCGCCGTCAGCACCAGATAGATGCCGACGATCAGCATCGGCAGCGACAGCGTCTGCCCCATCGTCAGGCCCCAAGGCAGGTTTTCCAGACCCGCATCGGGCTGCCGCACCAGTTCGACCAGCGAGCGGCCAAGACCGTAAATGATCAGCCCTGTGCCGACGAGCTTGCCGGGCTGATACCGCGCATCGGTTTTCCAGAACATTATCCACAGGACGACGAACATGAAAATGCCTTCGATCCCGGCTTCGTAAAGCTGGCTCGGATGGCGCGGTTCGGGGCCGGCTCCGGGAAAAACGATGCCCCACGGCAGATCGGTGGGGCGACCCCAAAGCTCGCCGTTCACGAAATTGGCCAGCCGCCCGAAGAACAACCCGAACGGCGTTGCGACCGCAACATAATCGCAGACGCGCAGCAGGTTGAGGCCGTTTTTCTTCGAGAAATACCAGAGCCCAAGGATGACGCCGAGGAAGCCGCCGTGCAGCGACATGCCGCCTTCCCAAAGCTTCAGAATTTCAAGCGGGCTGAGCAGGATTTCGGGCTTGTAGAACAAGACATAGCCGAGCCGCCCGCCCAATATGATCCCGATCGTGGCAAAGAAAATGAAGTCATCGGCGTGACGCTTTGCCAGCGGCGCACCCGGTTTGGCGATCAGGCGCAGCAGGTAAGCCCACGCCACCAGGATCCCAGCGATATAGGCCAGGCTGTACCAGCGCAGCTTGAAAAAGCCGAGATCCAGCGCGATCGGTGACAGGTTGAGGTCGGTCCAATTGATGGCTGCCGTAGCGTTACTGGCCAATTCGAAGATCAAGGCTTTTCCCCGGTGAATTCGCGCTCCATAACGGTGTCAAACAAGAAACCCAAGCGGAGAGACATTGATGCCATCAGCACTCGATTTGCGGATCGACAATGCCATTGCCAGCCAATCGGTCGCAGGCGGCCCGATGCCGCTGGGCAGTTACACGCTCCCCTGCGGTGTTGCTGTGCCGATCATTGCGTCGGCCCCACCGACACTCATTGGCTATTTTGCGCATTTTTGTGCGCAGCACGGCAATGCTGATTTCATTGTTGATGGCGACGAACGGCTAAGCTTTGCGCAAGTCTACTCAGCTGCCACCGAAGTTGCGCATGCGCTGGTCTCGGTCCACGGCGTCAAAAAGGGCGACCGCGTCGGGATCGCGATGCGCAATGCCCCGTCGTGGGTCGTGCTTTACATGGGCACGCTGATGGCAGGAGGGGTTGCCACGCTGCTGAACGGCTGGTGGCAGGGCGGCGAATTATGTGCCGGGATTTCCGACGTTGGCTGCACGCTCGCCTTTGCCGATCCGCCACGCGCCAAACGGCTTGAGGAGTGTGACAATCATCCGGGGTGCGGCGTCATCGTCATCGATGTGGCGCTGCCGCTCGACCAAGCGCTCGAGCCGGTGCTGAAAAATAGTGTAAGAACGGCATTGCCCGATGTGACCGCTGACGATCTGGCGACGATCCTGTTCACCAGCGGATCGACCGGCCAGTCGAAAGGCGCCTATTCGACGCATCGTGCAGTGGTGCAGGGGGCGTTTTGCTATATCGGACAAGCGCTTATGCAACTGCAGATCGGCACCGAAGACGGGACGATCAAGGAACCGCGCCCGCAACATGCCATATTGATGACGGTGCCGCTGTTTCACGTGACAGGCGAAATCCCGATGCTGCTGATCAGCTTTGCGATCGGTCGCAAGCTGGTGATGATGCCCAAATGGAATGCGCTGCAAGCAATGCAACTGATCGAAGCCGAAAAGGTCACGAATTTCACCGGCGTTCCGCTGATGAGCTGGGAAATCATGAACCACCCCGATCGCGCCAAATATGACCTGTCGACGATCCAGACCTTTGCCGCCGGCGGTGCGCCGCGCCCGCCCGAGCATGTCCGCCGCCTGAACGACGAGATGCCAGCGCCGCCTGCGCTCGGATACGGCCTGACCGAAACCAATGCGGTCGGTTGCGGATCGTTTTCGACGAATTACCTCGAGAAGCCCAACTCGACGGGGCGCGCTTACAAGCCGCTGGTCGACATCGCGATCCTCGACGATGACGGGCAGCCCGTGATACGAGGCGCGCGCGGCGAAGTCTGCATTCGCACCGTCGCAAATTTCAGCGGCTATTGGGGCCGCGAAGACGCAACGCGCGACGCGATGACCGCCGACGGTTACTTCCGCAGCGGCGACATCGGGTATTTGGATGAAGACGGCTATCTGTTCATCGTCGACCGCAAAAAAGATATAATCATCCGCGGCGGTGAAAATATCAGCTGTCAGGAAGTCGAAGCCGCAATCTACGCGCACCCCGCTATCGCCGAAGCCTGCGTGTTCGGCTTGCCCGACGAACGGCTCGGCGAAATTGTCGGCTCGGTCGTGCATTACCACCCCGGCGAGCATGTCAGCGACGAAGCGCTGTTGTTTTTCCTGTCGGAGCAACTGGCGCCGTTCAAAATGCCGGTTTGCGTCTGGACCGAAGCGGAGCCGTTGCCGCGTCTGGGCACCGAAAAGATCGACAAAGTGGGGCTACGCAATCGTTTCCGCGCGGAGCATGCATCTCAGGTTATGTAAAATTATCCCTTGAAGCGGATACGGTCAAAAGGGAAACCGTTCGCTTTGCACTTGAACTTACGCGCGCGCATTGCAAATGGAGATCAACATCCACAGGACAACGCGTCGATGGCCGAACTAACCCTGCCCGCAAACAGCAAGATCAAGTCGAAGGGCCGCACCAACAAGGCAGCGGCAGGGGCAACGCGAACGAAGAATTTCAAAATCTATCGCTACGATCCCGATAGCGGCGAAAACCCGCGCTACGACAACTTCGAAGTCGATCTCGACAACTGCGGCCCGATGGTGCTCGATGCGCTGATCAAAATGAAAGGCGAGCAGGATTCGTCGCTGACCTTCCGCCGGTCATGCCGCGAGGGAATTTGCGGGTCGTGCTCGATGAATATCGACGGCAAGAACGGCCTGGCCTGCACGACCGCGATCGAGGATATCAAGGGCGAGATCCGGATCACCCCTTTGCCGCACATGGATGTCATCAAGGATCTCGTTCCCGATTTCACGCATTTCTATGCGCAATATGCCAGCATCCAGCCCTGGCTGAAAACCGTTACGCCGACGCCGTCGGGCAAGGAACGCCTGCAATCGCCTGAGGACCGCGCAAAGCTTGACGGGCTGTATGAGTGCATCATGTGTGCGTGCTGCTCGACAAGCTGCCCGAGCTACTGGTGGAACAGCGACAAGTTCCTCGGCCCCGCCATCCTGTTGCAGGCCTATCGCTGGCTGGCCGATAGCCGCGACGAAATGACCGGCGAGCGCCTCGACGAACTCGAAGATCCGTTCCGCCTTTATCGCTGCCACACGATCATGAATTGCGCCAATGCCTGCCCCAAGGGGCTGAATCCGGCGCGGGCGATTGCGGAAATCAAGAAGCTGGTCGTCGAACGGGCTGTATAGTCTGGCGTGAGTGACGACGCGGCCTTCATTTTCGGCGACGATCCCGATCATCCGGGCTGGCAAACTTGGGCATTAAGCGACGCGACGCGGTATAATGCATTCCTTGGGCCTTTATTGGTGCGGCGCGAAGGCGATATCGCGCGCGTGCGGATGCGCCCCGAACGCAAGCACAGTAATTTGGCGAACGCGGTGCACGGCGGCACGACACTGGGCTTTATCGATGTCGCGTTATTCGGCGCGTCGCGGGCATTCGGCTTGATCGAGGCAGGTACAGCGGTAACGCTCGACTTGTCGGTACAATTCATCGGCGCGGGGAAAACCGGCGTCGTGCTGGAAGCCGAAGTCGAACTGCTGCGCGAAACGCGGCGCTTGCTGTTCTTGCGCGGGCTGGTCGTGCAGGGTGACGACAAGGTTGCGGCGTTTTCGGGAACGATCCGGAAATCGGCTGCCGCATGACCGTTATCGGTCGCTATCAGTCGCTGGTCGCGGCGGGCGAACTTCGCGCAGACGTAAATCAGGCCGAAACCGCGGTTCGCCTCGATCGGCTGCAAACCGAACTCGAAGCCGTACCCCCGCGCGGGTCGATCCTGTGGCGGCTGGGCAAGGCAAAACCGCCACCGCCCAAAGGCATTTATCTGTGGGGCGGCGTCGGGCGCGGAAAATCGATGCTGATGGATTTGTTTTTCGATCGGTTGAAAATCCAGCGCAAACGCCGCGTCCATTTCCACGAATTCATGATCGAAGTGCATGACCGGTTGCGCCATGAGCGGATGAAAGAGGCGGGCGACCCGATCGCACCGACAGTATCTGCGATTGGCGAGGAAGCGCGTTGCCTTTGTTTCGATGAAATGGTCGTGAACAACTCGGCGGATGCGATGATCCTGTCGCGGCTATTCACCGGCTTGCTCGATGCGGGCGTGACCATCGTCACCACGTCAAACCGCGCGCCGTCCGACCTTTATAAAGATGGCCTCAACCGCGAACATTTCCTACCGTTTATCGCCACGATCGAACAGCGGCTGGATGTGATCGGCTTGAATGGCCCGACTGATTACCGGATGCAGCGACTGGCGGGCGTGAAAACATGGCATGTGCCGAACGGGCCGGAAAGCACTGCTGCCGTGCGCGAGGCATTTTTCAAACTGACCGATTACCCGCCCGAAGACGCAAAGAACGTGCCGACAGCCGAGATCGATCTGGGCGGCGGGCGGATGCTGCATGTGCCCAAAAGCCTTAAAGGCGTTTCGGTGTTCAGCTTCAAACGCTTGTGCGCCGAAGCCCGCGGCGCATCCGACTATCTTGCCATCGCGCGACGCTATCACAGCGTGTTCGTTGTCGGCATCCCGAAGCTCGGACCGGACAACCGCAACGAGGCTGCGCGTTTCGTCACGCTGATCGACGCGCTTTACGAATACAAAGTCAAACTGATCGCAACGGCCGATGCCGAACCTGCCGACCTCTACGAAAGTGGAGATGGCACATTCGAATTCGCACGCACCATCAGCCGCCTCATTGAAATGCAATCGATGACTTACCTTGCAGAAGGCCACGGATAGGCTAGCGTCGGGGCATAAAGGGGATTTTCGATGCGCTCCATATTGCTTGCTACTGCCCTCATCACCGCACCTGCTGCCGCTGCGCCCGACAGCACGCGCGCGATGTTCGAAAAAACCGTTAACATCCCGACAGTGCTCGGCCGCGGCAAAGTGCCCGAGATGGCGCAATATCTGGCCGACCAGTTCAAGGCTGCGGGATTCCCGGAGGCCGATATCAAGGTCGTTCCCTATGACACGACCGGCGACAAAACTGCTGCAATGATCGTCCACTGGCGCGCACCAAAGTCCAAAGCCAAGGGCATCATGCTGATGGGTCACATGGATGTCGTCGAAGCCAAGCGTGAGGATTCGACGACCGATCCTTTCGTCCTGACCGAAAAGGACGGCTATTATTACGGCCGCGGGACGATCGACATGAAGGATGGGATCGTCTCGATCACCAGCGCGCTGATCAACCTGCGCGCGCGTGGATTTAAGCCGAAGCGCGACATCGTGGTTTTTTTCACGGGTGATGAGGAAACCAACGGCTTCGGCGCGGAAAAAGGCGCGGGCGAATGGAAAGGCATGATCGGTCCGCTCGAATACGGCCTCAATGCCGACAGCGGCGGCGGCGGGTTTACGATGGACGACAAGCCCATTGGGTTCGGGATGCAGACCGCCGAGAAAACCTATGCCGACTATATCTTCACCGTGCGCAATCGCGGCGGGCATTCTTCGAAACCACGTAAAGACAATGCGATCTATACGCTGTCAAAAGCGCTAGGTCGGCTTGAGGCGCACCGGTTTGAACCAACGCTCAGCGAAACGACGCGCGGCTATTTCGACGCATTGCAAAAGCGTGATCCTGGGCCGCTTGGCGATGCCATGCGCGCCTGGATCAAGAACCCGGCGGATGGCGCGGCAGCAGACGCCATCGAAGCCGATAACAAGACCGTCGGCCTGACGCGGACGCGCTGTGTCGCCACCCGATTGTTCGGTGGGCACGCCGATAATGCCCTGCCGCAACTGGCGACCGCGTTGGTCAATTGCCGGATTTTCCCCGGCGTCGATCCCAATGCGGTGCTGGCTAACCTCAACAAGATCGCCGCGGACCCTGAAGTCGTGATTACGCGCAAGGACAAGGCTGTGTCGTCGCTCGCGTCGCCCTTGCGCGCCGACGTGCTGGCAGCGGTTCGTAAGGCTGTGACGACGCTGCATCCGGGCATGACGGTTAGCCCCGAGATGTCGACTGGCGCGACCGATGCGCGGCCATTCCGCGAGGCAGGCATCCCGATTTACGGCACAGGCGGCAAATGGGTCCGCGTGCCCGACGATTTGCGCGCGCATGGCAAGGACGAGCGGCTGCCGGTCAAGGCACTCGACGACAGCGTCAAGCATTGGGAAATCGTGCTGACCGAGCTGGCGGGGAAGTAATCGCTACTGCGAATTATGTGCAAAGATAATCCCCGAAACGGGCATGTCAGCGGTTGCGGCGCTGCGCGCTAAGGCATAAGGCGCGGCCAATTCCGTAACGCATCTGGGAAGGACGCACGGCTCCATGGCTCGCAAGAAAATCGCGCTGATCGGCGCTGGCAACATCGGCGGCACGCTCGCGCATCTCGCGGCGCAGAAGGAACTGGGCGACATCGTCCTGTTCGACGTCGTCGAAGGGGTGCCGCAAGGCAAGGCATTGGACCTGAGCCAGTGCGGCCCGATCGAAGGGTTCGACGCAAAGATAACCGGCACGAACGACTATGCCGACATCGCCGGTGCTGACGTCATCATCGTCACCGCAGGCGTCCCGCGCAAAGCGGGGATGAGCCGCGACGATCTGCTCGGCATCAACCTGAAAGTCATGAAAGCGGTCGGCGAAGGCATCAAGGCGAATGCGCCGGGCGCGTTCGTCATCTGCATCACCAATCCGTTGGACGCGATGGTCTGGGCGTTGCGCGAGTTTTCGGGGCTCCCGCACCACATGGTCGTCGGCATGGCAGGGGTGCTCGACAGCGCGCGGTTCAGCCATTTCATCGCGGACGAGTTCGCTGTCTCGGTCCGCGACGTGAACACATTCGTGCTCGGCGGGCATGGCGACACGATGGTCCCGGTCGTCCGCTATTCGACGGTCAACGGCATTCCGGTGCCCGATCTGGTCAAGATGGGGCTGTCATCGCAAGACAAGATCGACGCCATCGTCAAGCGCACGCGCGGCGGTGGCGGCGAGATCGTGGCGCTGCTCGGCAATGGTTCGGCGTTCTATGCGCCCGCAGCAAGCGGCATCGCGATGGCAGAAGCGTTCCTGCGCGACCAGAAACGCATCCTGCCCTGCGCCGCCTATGTCACGGGGCAGTATGGCGTGAAGGACCTGTATGTCGGCGTCCCCGTCCAGATTGGTGCGGGCGGCGTAGAGAAGATCGTCGAGATCGAACTGGATGCGGAAGACAAGGCGGGGCTGACAGTGTCGGTCGATGCGGTGAAAGAATTGCTCGTGGCATGCCGGGCGATTGATGGGTCGTTGAGTTAATGTCTGCGACGGCCTCTTGGGAAACCTATCAAGGGATCGTTATTCCAGAGCTAGCCCTATGCCGGTCGCAGGTTGACGCAGCGGACGAATGGATGGTCGGAGTGGGCCTTGTTGATTTTGCAAATCGAGCCCGACTAGAGGGCAGCGTGCGATTAGATGAGCTTTTGCCGCATGTTTTTTGGGCAAGCGAAATAAACGGGTTTTATTGGGAAATGCAGCGAAACGGATGTGATGGTGTCTGTGCCAACACATTGTTCCCGTACCTCAACGATCGTTCGAAATTAGATGTAAAATTGGAAAGACTGATTAATGCCGCCCGTGCTCTCGGAAATCCCGATTTCTTAGATCTAGTTGAAAGAGTTCATAAACACTTTTTAAAACGTGAGAATCTATTTCGGCGATCTTGGAAAGAAATGTTTTTTGTTAACGATGAAACAGTAAAAAAGCTCAATGATCTTTTTTTTCAAGTGTGCGATGAACGATTTGTGTCAAATTATAAAAGCTGGCTTTTAGAATCCGATGGAATCCGAATTATTCCTGATGAATTGTATGACGAGCATCTACTTGAGTTATTGAAATTGAATCCACTCAGATTAGAGCGGCAGAGTTAGGACTTTAGACTATGAGCATCCTCGTCAACAAAAACACGCGCGTTATCACGCAGGGAATGACCGGCGAGACCGGCACGTTCCATACCGAGCAGGCTTTGGCTTATGGCACGCAAATGGTTGGGGGCGTTACGCCGGGCAAGGGCGGCTCCACGCATATCGGGCTGCCCGTGTTTAACACGGTGGCTGAGGCGGTTGCGAAGACGCGGGCGACCGCAAGCGTCGTCTATGTCCCGCCGCCGTTTGCCGCGGACTCGATCCTCGAGGCGATTGATGCCGAAGTGCCGCTGATCGTGTGCATCACCGAGGGCATTCCGGTGCTCGACATGGTCCGCGTCAAGCGCGCTTTGTGCGGCTCGAAATCGCGGCTGATCGGCCCCAACTGCCCCGGCGTGCTGACTCCCGGCGAGTGCAAGATCGGGATCATGCCCGGCAACATCTTCAAGAAGGGCAGCGTTGGCGTGGTCTCGCGCTCGGGCACCTTGACCTATGAAGCGGTGTTCCAGACCACCAACGAAGGGCTCGGCCAGACCACCGCGGTCGGGATCGGCGGCGATCCGGTCAAGGGCACCGAATTCATCGACCTGCTCGAAATGTTCCTCGCCGACGAGGCGACCAAGTCGATCATCATGATCGGCGAGATTGGCGGCAGCGCGGAAGAAGATGCCGCGCAATTTCTCGCCGACGAGGCGCGTCGCGGCCGCTCCAAGCCGACCGTCGGCTTCATCGCCGGCCTGACCGCACCCCCCGGGCGGCGGATGGGCCATGCCGGGGCGATCGTCGCTGGCGGCAAGGGCGACGCCAAGAGCAAGATTGCGGCGATGGAAGCGGCTGGAATTACCGTCTCGCCGTCGCCATCTGAGCTCGGCACCACCCTCACGGCGCTGCTCAAGGGCTGACCGATATGGACTCGATGGCGATCGAGAAGGAACAGGGCCCGAGCTGGGCGCGGCCGAACTGGCCGGTGAC
>JAYTAP010000016.1:0-12976 GCA_043737475.1 Sphingomonas sp. | reverse complement strand
GAAATGAGATCGTGACGACGCGTCTCATGACTCCGGATGACGCCGTGGCTGCGGGTGCGCTGGCGCTATTCGGCGAAAAATACGGCGACGAGGTCCGCGTGCTCAGTTTGGGTCCGAAAGCCGATGCGGCGTCGCATTATTCAGTCGAACTTTGCGGCGGCACGCACGTGAACGCGCTAGGTGACATTGCCCTGTTCAAAATCGTTTCCGAAGGTGCGGTCGCAAGCGGTATCCGTCGGGTCGAAGCGATGACCGGCGAAGCGGCGCGGCTGTGGCTGACCAACCGCGAAGACAAGCTGAAAGGCATTGCGGCTTCGTTGAAGGCCAATCCCGACGATGCGCCCGCGCGCGTTGTTGCGCTCGCCGATCTGGTGAAGCGGCTCGAAAAGGAACTGGCCGATGCAAAGAAGGCGGTGGCCCTCGGTGGTGGTCTTGCGGTCGAGCCCGACGATGTCGGGGGTATCAAATTCCTTGGCCAATGTTTTGACGGTCTCGATCCCAAAGAGTTGCGCGGCATTGCCAATGATGCGCGGAACCGACTTGGATCTGCTGTGATCGCGCTGCTGACTGTGAACGAGGGGCGCGCGTCGATTCTCGTGGCCGTGGCGGATGACCTGATTGCGCGGTTCTCGGCGGTGGACCTCGTCCGCGTCGGCGTCAGTGTGCTTGGCGGGCAGGGGGGCGGCGGCAAGCCCGATATGGCACAAGGCGGTGGACCCGATGGTGCCAAAGCAGCGGACGCGATCGAAGCTATAAAATCGACGTTGTCAGCATGATTTGAGCTTTGGCGGTGCGTCGAGAAATCCAGCATTCTTGATCTCGGCGCGCAGTTCATCGCGCTTTGCGTGAATCGACGCAATCACGGGGCCCATCGCAACGCCAAGCTCGACGAGCACAGCTTCGGAAAGCTGCAGCGAACTTTCGAGCGTTTCCGGCACGGCGTCGGTCGCGCCCGCCCGATAAAGTGCGGCAGCATGATCGGTATCGCGCGCACGCGCGATAATCGTCAACGCAGGGAATTGTTCGCGCAACTTTCGCGTGATCCGTAATGTTTGCACCGGGTCGTCCATCGTAAAGACGACGGATGACGCGCTGCTTATGCCCAGATGTGCAAGCGTTTCAACGCGAACAGCATCGCCGAATCGAACCGGACGCCCCCCGCGCCGCGCCGCCGTGACGGCATCGACATTCGCCTCGATCGCGATCCATGGGCGACGATGCACATCAAGCATATCCGCCACCATGACGCCGACGCGCCCAAAGCCGATGATGATCGTGTGCGGTGCTGCCTGATTGGGTTCATCGTCTGGCCTGACATCGCGCCATTCGATGCGGCGGGCGAAATCGTGGCCAATCCGGGCAAGCAAGGGCGTCGCGGTCAACCCTATCGCGGTCACGACTTGCCAGAAGGCAGCTTCGCTGGTGTCGATCAGGCCACCTGCGGCAGCGGCCGCAAGCACGATCAACGTCGTTTCCGACGGGCTCGCCATCAGCACGCCGGTTTCGATCGCGACTCCACGACGCACGCCACCGAGGCGCAAAAGAGCGGTTGTCACGGCAGATTTGATGATGACAACACCAACGACGGCGGCAATGAGCCATTGCCAGTTATCGGAAATCATTCCGAGATCCAGGCTCATGCCGACAGTGATAAGAAAGACGCCGAGTGCCAGACCTTTTAGTGGCGCAACGACGGATTCGACTTCCTCAGCATAATCGGTTTCGGCAATCAGCAAGCCGGCCACAAGGGCGCCGACGATCGGCGACAAGCCGACGGCCGTCGTTGCCACGCTGGCAAGGATGACGACAAGCAAACTGGCAGCGAGAAACAATTCGGGACTTTTCGTCCGGGCCGCCTGCGAAAACAGCAATGGCAATGCGAACCAGCCGATGACGAGCATGGCCGCGATTGTTGCCATGCCGAGGCCAATCGTCGTGGCAAACGATTCATACGTTCCACCGCCGCCGACGGCCCCGAGAATGAAAATGATCGGAACGAGCGCAAGATCTTCGAAGAGCAGCATCGCAAATGCCAGACGACCAACGGCACTTGCTGTGCCTGCGATGGGCAGAACGAGCGCGGTTGACGATAGCGCGAGCGCTATGCCGAGGCCGAAGGCCGATTCAGCGGGACGACCGACGAGAAACAGTGCACCTGCGATCAGTAGCCCTGAAACGAACAGTTCCGCGGCGCCGAAACCGATGACGGGGCGGCGCATTCCCCAAAGTCGACGAAAAGAGAGTTCGAGGCCTATGGAAAAGAGCAGCAGGATAATGCCAAGTTCGGCAAACGGCCCGATGGCTCCCGGATCGGTAATCGACACGTAGTAGAGCCAGGGAAGCTGCGTCACGTAGGCACCAAGCCCGAAAGGGCCGACCAAAATGCCAACGAGAATGAAGCCGATAACGGGCGTGATACGCGCACGGGCAAACGCGGGAATCACAAGTCCCGCTGCCCCCAGAATGACGAGCGCGTCGGAAAACCCGGTCGAATCGAGAGTAAGCGCCATGTACCATCGTAGGACGCATTATGGTTTTGGGTCGATAAACTTCGCAGGCGCTTGTCATCGCGGCGCTCGACTTCATTTTTTCGACCGAGCAGCTGCCCTGCGTTACTTCCAGTCGTTCATTGCTATTTCGAGATTGAGGCGAACGGCTTCGAAGAACTGCTCGGTTGTCATCCAGGCCTGATCGGGACCGATCAGGATGGCCAGATCCTTGGTCATGCCGCCTTGTTCGACGGTATAAATACACGCGCGCTCAAGCGTTTCGGCAAACTTGGTGACATCAGGCGTCTCGTCGAATTTGCCACGATATTTAAGACCACCAGTCCAGGCGAAGATCGACGCAATCGGGTTTGTCGACGTTGCTTTGCCGGCCTGATACTGCCGATAATGCCGTGTCACCGTACCGTGCGCTGCTTCGGCTTCGACTGTTTTGCCGTTTGGCGTCAGCAGCACTGACGTCATCAGGCCGAGTGATCCGAAGCCCTGCGCGACCTGGTCGGATTGCACGTCGCCATCATAATTCTTGCAGGCCCAGACAAATTTGCCCGACCATTTAAGGGCGGAGGCAACCATGTCATCGATGAGGCGATGTTCGTAGGTGATGTTGGCTTCCGCAAACTTTTCCTTGAATTCGGCGTCAAAGATGTCCTGGAACAGGTCCTTGAACTGGCCGTCATAGGCTTTCAGGATCGTGTTTTTGGTGGAAAGATAAAGCGGCCATCCGCGGCCGAGTGCGTAATTCATGCTCGCGCGCGCGAAATCGCGGATTGATTCGTCGAGATTGTACATACCCATAGCGATGCCGGAGGAGGGAAACTGGAATACTTCCTCGTCGATCATCGTGCCGTCGTCGCCTTCGAATACCATGCGCAGTTTGCCAGGGCCGGGCACGCGGAAATCGGTCGCACGATACTGGTCACCGAAGGCGTGTCGACCCACCACGATCGGGTCGGTCCAGCCCGGAATAAGGCGCGGGACATTCTTGATGACAATCGGCTCGCGAAAAACGACGCCGCCGAGGATGTTGCGGATCGTGCCATTCGGCGACTTCCACATTTTTTTAAGCTTAAATTCTTCGACGCGCGCTTCGTCAGGCGTAATCGTCGCACATTTTACGCCGACACCATATTTGGCGATGGCATTTGCCGAATCGACTGTAATTTTATCGTTGGTCTGGTCGCGGACTTCGACGGCCAGATCATAATAATGAAGGTCGATATCGAGATAGGGGAGGATCAACCGGTCGCGGATCCATTGCCAGATGATCCGGGTCATCTCATCGCCGTCGATTTCGACAACGGGATTTTTTACCTTGATCTTGGACATATTCGGCGGCTCCGGGGAGAAGATTTGATGCGTCGTTAGAGGCGCAGGCCGATGTGATCAACAGGCCACATAATTACCGCTGCATTGTAACGCTTCACCAACAGCCCTACAGTTTGTGCATGGTTACTAGTTCAAATATTCCCGTTGCGCCGAACGCAATTAAATGGCGCGTTCCCGGCGTACATCCTGAAGGGCGCAAGTTCGTTGCCATATCGGGGGCAATCACAGTCGGCGCCTGGCTTTTGATCCCCGCGCTGACTTGGCCGCTAATCGGACTGACGTTGTGGGTTGCACTGTTCTTTCGCGACCCACACCGGGCCGTACCGCAGGACGACCGGTTGATCGTCGCACCGGCTGATGGCTTGATCACGCTCATTGAAAGCGTGCCGCCACCGCGCGAAATGGCCGGGGCGGACGGGCTGGGCGATGTGCCGTTGACGCGCGTTTCGATATTCATGAGCGTTTTTGACGTTCATATCAATCGCACGCCAATTGAGGGCGTCATCAAAAACGTCGTTTATATCGCTGGTAAATTCCTGAATGCAGACCTCGACAAAGCAAGCGACGAAAATGAGAGGCAGCATTTTCTGGTCGAGCGTAGCGATGGCGTTCGGATCGGGTTTACGCAGATTGCAGGCCTGATCGCGCGGCGGATTGTTCCGTTCGTCAAGACTGGTGACGCGGTCATCGTCGGGCAACGTGTCGGGCTGATCAGATTCGGCAGTCGCGTCGATGTTTATCTCCCTGCAGGAACCTCCTCGAAAGTGGCACTTGGGCAGCGGAGTGTCGCGGGGGAAACAATACTCGGTGTTATCGGCGATAATCAAAGCACCGTAGGCATTAGCCAATGAAGCCAGCGATGCGCGGCATTCCGCTGCGCACGGTAGCGCCAAATGCAATAACGGCGCT
This sequence comes from Sphingomonas sp., assembly GCA_043737475.1. Lineage (GTDB taxonomy): Bacteria > Pseudomonadota > Alphaproteobacteria > Sphingomonadales > Sphingomonadaceae > Sphingomonas_O. Next base: position 8,234 of record JAYTAP010000016.1, on the reverse strand, counting down.
TGCGCTTTGCTTCGGGCTGACTGGTATTCGGTTCGCTATTGCTGCATCTGGCGTTGAAGGAACACCCGACGACTGGCTAAAAGCAATCGGCTCGATAATTATAGCGGGCATTCTTGATGGCGTTGACGGCCGTGTCGCGCGAATGTTTCGCGGCGAGAGCCGTTTCGGTGCCGAGCTTGATTCGCTTTCGGACGTGATTGCTTTCGGCGTTTCGCCAGCGTTGATTATCTATCTCTGGTCGCTCCAGCATTATCCGCGGTTCGGCTGGTTTTGCGCTCTCGCTTTTGTCGTTTGTCAGGCGCTGAGGCTGGCGCGGTTTAATGCGCGGATCGATGTCGAGGACCAGCCGCACAAATCGGCTGGGTTTTTGACGGGCGTTCCGGCACCGGCCGGCGCGGGACTTGCCTTTCTGCCACTCTATCTTTGGATAGTTACTAACAACGAAGTCTTTCGTGAACCTTGGATCGTTGCACCTTGGGTCGCGTTTATTGCGATGCTCATGATCTCAAATGTTGCCACGTATAGCTGGGGTTCGATTCGGCTGCGACGGACAATCCGCCTCGAAGCCATTCTTCTGCTTGCTCTTGTCGGCACGGCGTTGTTTGCCGAACCCCTGTGGACGTTGATCATCGTATCTGTCGGCTATGTTGCGATGATCCCGTTCAGTGTCCGGAGCTATTCAAAGGTTAAGCAACGGCGCGCAGCAGAGCAAAAGCCGGCCGGATAACGACGATTTGCCGCGTGGCACGCGGTTGAATTCTCAAAACGGTAACCGCCGCACGCGCATCGCCCCGTATCGCGGCCGCAATGGTGCCGGACGCGTTATCCAGCGTGACGACAATCAATCTGAGTGTCGCTGAGAACACCGCCAACACGACGACAAATGATATAAATCCAGACATTTCAACGGCTCCTATGGCATGACAACGTGCGTCACACGCTGCAGTTTCTTTTGTTCTTGATATGTTCCTAACATCATCCTTGCACATGTTGCAAGGGCTCAGTATGGGCACCGACTATTCCACATGGGAAGCACTATACCGGTGCCCGGCCGCTTGGCAGGGTCATCGCTTCCCAGAGGTTCAACCGGGTTAGGAGAAACAATTATGGCGGCACCTGTCGTCACGATGCACCAGCTGCTTGATGCTGGCGCACATTTTGGACACCAGACACACCGCTGGAACCCAAAGATGAAGCCTTACATCTTTGGCGACCGCAACGGCGTTCATATTCTTGATTTGTCGCAGACTGTGCCATTGATGGCGCGTGCGCTGGACTTCGTGTCATCGACGGTCGCGGCGGGTGGCAAAGTGCTGTTTGTCGGAACGAAGCGTCAGGCACAGGAGCCGATCGCTGATGCTGCACGCATGGCGAACCAGCATTTCGTGAACCATCGCTGGCTTGGCGGTATGCTCACCAACTGGAAAACGATTTCGGGGTCGATCAAGCGCTTCAAGGCGCTCGAGGAGCAGCTTTCGGGCGACACTGCGGGTCTGACCAAGAAGGAAGTCCTCCAGCTGACGCGCGAAAAGGACAAGTTCGAGCTTTCGCTTGGTGGTATTCGTGACATGGGCGGCATTCCCGATGTCATGTTCGTGATCGATGCGAACAAGGAAGAACTCGCGATCAAGGAAGCCAATGTTCTTGGCATCCCTGTCGTTGCAATTCTCGACTCAAACGTTTCCCCTGATGGCATTGCGTTTCCGATCCCGGCAAACGACGATGCGGCAAGGGCAATCCGCTTGTATTGTGAAGCGATCGGCGCAGCGGCGACACGCGGTGGCCAGTCGGGCGCATCGGCACGTGGCGTTGACATTGGCGCAATGGTCGAACCACCGGTGGAAACTGCACTGGTTGAAGATCCCGTGGTCGAAGCTGAAGCTGCAGTCGCCGAAGCGCCTTCAGAAGACGCAGCAGCAGCCTGAACCGTCACATAATAATCATGAAGACGGGGCAGGGCGCGAAAAACGTGCCCGCCCCGTCGGCGTATCAATCTTAAAAGGAATTTGGACATGGCCGAGATCACAGCCGCCAGCGTCAAGGAACTGCGCGAAGTTTCGGGCGCGGGGATGATGGACTGCAAGAAAGCGTTGGGCGAAACCGGCGGCGACATGGAAGCGGCAGTCGACTGGCTGCGCACCAAGGGCCTTGCAACGGCAGCAAAAAAAGCCGGGCGCATTGCCGCTGAAGGTCTGGTCGGCGTCGTTGTCGAAGGTCTTACCGGCGCTGCCGTCGAAGTGAACAGCGAAACAGATTTCGTTGCAAAGAATGACCAGTTTCAACGTTTTGTCCGCGGCGTCACCGAACTTGCGCTGACGCATAACGGCAGCATCGAAGCGCTGGCGGCCGCACCGATGGGGGATGGCACGGTGCAGGATGTCCTGACAGCGAACATCGCAACGATTGGTGAAAACCAGTCGTTGCGCCGTGTGGCAACGGTTTCGGTGAATGATGGCGCGGTCGTGTCATATGTGCACAACGCTGCAGCGCCGGGCCTCGGCAAGATTGGCGTGTTGGTTGCGCTTGAAGGTGATGCCGACAAAGCGGCAATCGAAGCGCTCGGCAAGCAGTTGGCAATGCACATTGCGGCGGCGAGCCCGCTGGCCTTGCACGGGGCGGATCTCGATGCGGGCCTTGTGGAACGCGAGCGCACGATTGCCACGGAAAAGGCCGCTGAAAGCGGTAAGCCCGCCGAGATAATTGGCAAGATGGTTGACGGTGCGATGGCCAAGTTCCGCAAGGAAAATGCACTGATGTCGCAGGTCTTCGTGATGGATAACAAGACCGTCATCGCCGACGTGGTCGCGTCAGCGGCAAAGGCAGCCGGCGGCAGCATCGCACTCAAAAGCTATGTTCGTTTCCAGCTTGGCGAGGGTATCGAAAAGGCTGTGAGCGATTTTGCCGCCGAAGTTGCCGCCACTTCGGGCATTCCGCAGGGTTAAGCGATACTTGGCAAGTGCGCTTGCCCTGACTAGGGTGTAATGCGCTCCTGCCCTTCAATGAAAGCAACTGCAGCGCGATGAGCCGCCCCCGCTACAAACGCATATTGCTCAAACTTTCTGGCGAAGTGCTGATGGGCTCGTCGGGCCTGAGCATCGATCCAGAAGAAACAGCACGCGTCGCTGGCGAAATTGCAAACGCAAAGGCGATGGGCTTTGAGCTCTGCGTTGTTGTTGGCGGCGGGAATATTTTTCGCGGCATGGCGGCAGCGGCAAAGGGCATCGAGCGCGCGACGGCCGATTACATGGGCATGCTTGCGACCGTCATGAACGCACTGGCTGTTCAGAATGCGCTTGAAACGATTGGCGTGGACACGCGTGTCCAATCGGCAATTCCGATGGCAAGCGTGTGCGAACCTTATATCCGGCGACGCGCCGAGCGGCATCTGGAAAAGGGACGCATCGTCATCTTTGCAGCGGGCACGGGAAGTCCATTCTTTACGACCGACACCGGCGCTGCGCTGCGTGCGGCTGAAATGAAGTGCGAAGCGTTGTTCAAGGGCACGTCGGTCGACGGGATTTATGACAGTGACCCGAAAACCAACAGTGCTGCAAAACGTTATGATACCGTCAGCTACGGAAAAGTTCTTTCAGACAATCTGAAAGTGATGGACGCGTCTGCGGTTGCCATGTGTCGCGACAACAATATTCCGATCGTCGTTTTCAACATTCGCGAACAGGGTAATCTTGCCACTGTTCTTGGTGGCGCTGGCGTGGCAACGGTCGTGGGGAACGAGGAAGCCTGAACATGCCAGCTTATGACAAGTCCGATCTCGAGCGCCGGATGAACGGCGCGGTTGAATCGCTGAAAGGCGATCTGGCGGGGCTGCGCACAGGGCGGGCCTCGATCAACCTGCTCGATCCGGTCACGGTTGAGGTTTACGGGGCGAACATGCCGCTGAACCAGATTGCAACCGTATCAGCGCCCGAACCAAGACTGCTGTCCGTCCAGGTATGGGACAAGGGCAATGTGGGCCCGGTCGACAAAGCAATTCGCTCGGCGGGATTGGGCCTAAACCCGATCGTTGATGGGACGACAATTCGCTTGCCGATTCCAGATCTGACCGAAGATCGCCGCAAGGAACTGGCCAAACTTGCGGGGCAGTATGCGGAGAAAGCACGGATAGCTGCGCGCAATGTGCGTCGGGATGGCATGGATGGACTGAAGATCGACGAGAAAAAAGGCGACATCAGCGAAGATGAGCGCAAGCGGCATGAGACCGAAGTGCAGAAACTGACCGACAGCACGATTGCCGAACTCGATGCTGCTGCAAACGCCAAGGAAAAGGAAATTCTGGGCAAGTGACCGCGTTGGCGGCCAGCCTATCTCCTGAACCGGGCACCAAGGCTGGTGTGCCACGCCATGTCGCCATCATTATGGATGGAAACGGCCGCTGGGCAAAAAAACGTCATTTGCCGCGTCTTGCAGGTCATCGCAAAGGCATCGAGGCCGTGCGGACCGTTTCGCGCGAAGCCCGCGAGATCGGCATTGAAGTGCTGACGCTTTATGCATTTTCCTCAGAAAACTGGCGCCGCCCGGCGGAAGAAGTAAGCGACTTGATGGGGCTGCTGCGGCATTTTATAAGATCCGATCTCGACGAAATGGTTACTGAAAATGTGCAACTGCGCGTAATCGGCGATTACAGCGTCTTCACGCCCGATCTCATCGAACTGATCGATGAGGCTTTGTCCCGAACCGCTGAAAACACGGGATCGACGCTGGTGATCGCGTTGAACTATGGTGCTCGGGACGAAATAGTCCGCGCGTTTCGACGGCTGCTTGCCGGCGATCCCGCAACAATCGATGCTGATAAAATCGAAGCGGCACTGGACACCGGTGATTTACCTCCCGTCGATTTGCTAATCCGTACGTCCGGCGAACAGCGTTTGTCGAATTTCATGCTCTGGCAGGCAGCTTATGCAGAGCTATTGTTCATCGAGACGCTCTGGCCTGATTTCGGTAAAGCCGAACTGGCGGATGCCGTCGCGGCATATGGGTTGCGCGAGCGGAGGTTCGGCGGGCTTTGAGTGAACTGACCAAGCGAATTATAAGCGGCGTGATCCTGGCCGCGATGCTGCTTGGCGACCTGTGGCTGGGGTCTTGGTGGTATCTGGCGTTGCTCCTCGTTGGGGGCGCGCTTGTGCTTCGTGAGTTCGTGCGATTGGTTTGGGGTATGACCGATGAAACGCGTCTGCGCAGGCTCTGGGTGCTATTAGGCGTCATATACGTGACGCTTGCTGTTCACGGACTGTGGCAGGTTCGTGCTTTGCCCGGCAATGGCCTCCTGATGGCGGCATGGTTGTTCCTGGTGGTATGGGCGACGGATATTGGCGCATATATTTTTGGCCGGACGATTGGTGGGCCGAAGATTGCACCCTCGATCAGCCCATCCAAGACCTGGGCGGGCCTGCTCGGCGGGTGTGTTTTCGCCGGCATTGTCATGGTCGGGATGTCGTCACTCAATCTCGGCACGTTTGACTGGCATTGGTCTGGAATGGCACTTCTGGCTGTTCCGCTGGTAATTCTGGCGCAAGCCGGTGACTTCTTTGAAAGCTGGATGAAGCGACGGGCGGGGGTAAAGGATTCGGGCACCCTTATTCCCGGGCACGGCGGGCTTTTCGATCGCGTGGACGGATTGTTGCCGGTTGCGATCGTTTTTCCATGGTTGATGGGGGTGAGATGAACCGTCGCACTGTTTCCGTTCTCGGCGCGACGGGATCAGTCGGATCATCAACTCTTGATTTGATTATGGGCGCCCCCGACCAGTTCGACGTCGTTGCTTTAACCGCCCAGCGCGACGTGGCGGGACTTGCCCGAGCGGTGCGGGTAACGGGGGCGAAGCTGGCGGTCATCGGCGATGCCGGTCTTTACAATGACCTCAAGGCCGCGCTGGAAGGAACGGCGACGGAAATCGCAGCCGGGCCCGATGCGATCATCGACGCGGCGCGTCGGCCAGTCGATTGGACCATGGCATCGATCGTCGGCTGCGCAGGCCTAAAGTCAACAATGGCGGCGCTCGAAGGCGGGCTAACAGTCGCACTTGCGAACAAGGAGTCGCTGGTGTCCGCAGGTGCCCTTATGACCCAAGCTGCGACTGCATCGGGCGCTCTTCTGCTGCCGGTCGATTCCGAACACAATGCCATTTTCCAGTGTCTTTCGGGCAATCCGGTAAAGCGCATCCGCCGAATTGTTCTGACAGCAAGTGGCGGCCCGTTCCGCACTTGGACGCGTGTCGAAATGGCAGCCGTTACACCCGAGCGTGCCGTCAAGCATCCCAACTGGTCGATGGGCGCAAAGATTTCTGTCGATTCGGCAACGATGATGAACAAGGGTCTTGAAGTCATCGAAGCACATTATTTGTTCGGCATCGAAAGCGCGCGTCTCGATGTGCTCGTTCACCCGCAGTCTGTGATCCATTCGATGGTCGATTATGTCGATGGATCGACGCTGGCGCAGTTGGGCTCGCCTGATATGCGGATTCCGATTGCGTCGACGCTGGCATGGCCCGACCGGATGCAAACGACAGCAAAGCCGCTTGATCTGGCGACGATTGGCCGACTTGATTTCGAGGTACCGGATCCTGAACGCTTCCCTTGTTTGACGCTTGCACGCGACGCGCTTGAGGCGGAGGGGGCGCGTCCCGCAATTTTGAATGCCGCCAACGAAATCGCGGTCGCGGCGTTTTTGGCGCGTCGTATCGGGTTCCTCACGATCGCTGATGTTGTGAAGGCAGTGCTCGACCGCTATGATCCCGGCTCGCCGCAAACCATCGAGGATGTTCTCGTGATTGATGAAGAAGCGCGGGCAGTTGCCACACAGACAATGAAAGCAGTCGCCGCTTGATCGAGTCCCCCAATTTCCTTTGGACTACCCTGTTTTTTGTCCTCGCGATTTCGCCGCTCGTCTTCATTCACGAGATGGGTCATTATCTCGTGGGGCGCTGGTGCGGGGTGAAGGCAGAGGCGTTTTCTATCGGCTTCGGGCGGGCGATTGGAAAATGGACCGATAAGCGCGGGACAGTCTGGCAAGTCGGTTGGTTGCCGCTGGGGGGCTATGTGCGCTTCGCCGGTGACATGGGCGTGTCGAGCCAGACCGACCCGAACTGGCTGCAGCTGCCGCCCGAAGAACGGAATCAGACTTTTCAGTCGAAAGCGCTGTGGCAACGTTCGTTGATCGTGCTGGCCGGACCCGTCACTAACTTCCTCTTTGCGATTATCGTGTTTATCGCGCTGTTCGGCACGCTTGGCGAACCCCGCACGCCGCCGGTTATCGCGATTATCGAGCAGGGATCGGCGGCCGATGTTGCCGGCCTGAAGCAGGGCGACACGATCACCGCCGTCGATGGACGGGCCGTCGAGAGTTTCGAAGATGTCGCCCGGCTCGTGTCGATCCATCCCGACGAGCGGCTGGTTATCAGCATATTGCGCGGTGATCGCGGACTTGCGCTTGCCGCGACGCCGCGGGTCAATATTTATCGGGACCGCTTTGGCAACGAAATGCGGCGGGGGTTGCTTGGCATCGGGCCGTCAAAACGCATCAACGTAAAACATCCACTTGTTGAACTGCCCGGCGCCGCTGTTAAATTTACGATAAATTCGGTCCGAACAATGGCAACGACGCTTTGGCAGGTCGTATCCGGTACCCGCTCGATCAAGGAATTGGGCGGTCCGGTAAAGATTGCGCAAATCTCGGGGCAACAGGCAACATTAGGGCCGATCGACTTTTTATGGCTGATGACGATGATCTCGATTAACTTGGGGTTCATCAATCTGCTGCCAATCCCGATGCTCGATGGTGGCCACTTGCTGCTATATGGTGTCGAGGCGGTGCGCAGGCGGCCAGCAACACCTGTTGTGCAGGAATGGGCGTTTCGGGCCGGGTTCGCGATGTTATTGGGGTTCATGCTGATGGTAACATTTAACGATCTGGCGTCATTCGGACTGTTCGGGAAGTAAATTTGGCTGACATGCGCTCTTGATTGCGGACGCAGCATCGGGCAGGGACGAAATCACTTAATTTCCGGCCACTGGCCGCACGACCGGTGGGGACCGGACATCAGATCGGATGACAATGAACAGCAAGAACTTTGGCATATATTTGATGGCTACAACCGCCCTGGCCGCGACCGGAACGCTGCTGGTGGCAACACCTGCGATAGCCCAGACCACGCCCCCAGCGACGTCTTTACCGGAACCAGTTGTGGCACCGGTAGTTTTGCCTGCGCAAGGCGAGCA
>JAYTAP010000015.1:0-12980 GCA_043737475.1 Sphingomonas sp. | reverse complement strand
GCGGCTGGAAGATCATCGAGCGAACGATCTCGAACTTTTTTCCGTTCGAGAATGATTATCTGAAACTGGGCGGGGGGACCGAGCGGACGCAGGCCGAGTTTGCGCGCTTTTCGGCCAAGGATGCAGCGACAATTCCGGCTTATGAGGAAGCGCTCGAGCGGGTTGCCGAAGTTTTGCGCGGGATTTCGCTCAAAACCCCACCCAATGCGGGCGGCGGGGTGCGCGCCTTGTTGGCGGCGGCGTCGCAGGGGCGCAGCGTGGCGGGGCTGGACATTGAGGCGCAGCGCGATGTGCTCGACCTGTTCGTGAAGTCGGCGCGCGATTTCCTTGATGGCTGGTACGAGAGCGATGCCGTCAAGGCGGCGTTCGGGTTCGATGCGGTGGTCGGCAATTATGCGTCGCCCGATACGCCGGGGTCCGCTTATGTCCTGCTTCACCATGTCTTTGGCGAGATCAACGGCAAGAAAGGCATGTGGGGACACAGCGTCGGCGGGATGGGCGCGATTACGCAATGTATGGCCGAGGCTTGCGTCGAAGTCGGTGTCGAGATCAGCCTCGAAGCGCCTGTCGCTCAAGTCCTGGTCGACGGCGGCAAGGTCGCGGGGGTGCGGCTGGAAAGTGGCGAGGAGATTGCCTGCGCGACCGTCGTTTCCAATGTCGGGCCGTCGTTGCTGTTCAAGCAATTGGTCGCGGCGAACGATCAGCAGCCTGCATTCAAGAAACGCATCGACCAGTGGAAGACGGGATCAGGCACGTTCCGGATGAATGTCGCGCTGTCGGAATTGCCGAGTTTCAGCGTGCTGCCGGGTAAGGAGCGCGCCGAGCATCATACGTGCGGGATCATCATCGCGCCGAGCCTCGATTATATGGACCGTGCATACACTGACGCGCGGGCGTTCGGCTGGTCGAAAGCGCCGATCATCGAAATGAAGCTGCCGACGACGGTCGATGACAGCCTTGCGCCCGCCGGACAGCATATCGCGAGCCTGTTCTGCCAGCAGTTCGAGCCGCGATTGTCTGGCGACCGGACGTGGGACGATGTGCGCGAGGAAGTCGCCGATCACATTATCGACACGGTCACGCAACATGCGCCCAATTTCAAGGCATCGGTGATCGCGCGGCAGATTCATTCGCCGATGGATCTTGAACGCAAATTCGGGTTAATCGGCGGCGATATTTTTCACGGCCACATGTCGCTCGATCAGCTCTACGGTGCACGCCCGATGCTGGGGCATGGCGATTACCGGATGCCGATTGCAGGCCTGTACATGTGCGGATCGGGCACGCATCCCGGCGGCGGCGTGACCGGTGCGCCGGGGCATAATGCGGCGCACGAGATATTGAAGGATCGCAGCGTTATCGGGCGGATGTTCGGACGAGGGTGATGCTCGGGGATTTTTGATTGAGATTGTTCGATAACTCTGTAGTTTGCGGTGCAGGCGGGGTTAGGGAAAAGGGCGCATTGACATGAAGATATTCACGGTATTCCGCGTTTTTGCGTTTGTTCTGTTCCTGTTTCTGCCGTCGATTGCCGTGCTGTCATTTGCGGGCTTCGTATTGAACAGCACTTACTGGTTCAAATGGCTTGGGTTGCCAGTGCTGTTTGCCAACGGTGCAGTTCTGTTTTTGCAGCCGGTACGAAGCTTTGTTGCGCTTCAGTTCACGAAGATGGGTCAGGCAAAGTAAGGGTCACGCGCGGTCGCAACCAATAAAGTGGAAGTGCCGTAAGCATAAGCACGATGCTGAGCCCGAGCGCATAAAGGCCCGATCCCCAGAGTAGCCAAAGAGCAAAGCCGAGACCAACAGCCGAAGCAGGTCGCGCGACGCCTATAACCAGCGCTGCGACACAGGCTCCAACATAAAGCCAGACGGTGGCTGCTGTGGTCAATTGCAGCATGAAGGTCAGGATGTTGGTGATGCCGGGAACCGCGCCCGACAGGATCAGGATGCTGACAAAAACACTCGAAATCAGCATGGCGGTTGTCGGCACGTCACGGTCACTGGTCCGCGCGAGGAACGTGGGCATTAGTCCGCTGCGTGCCATGCCGAACGGCACTTCGCCCTGCATCAACGTCCAGCCATTGAGACAGCCGATGGCGGCGATGGATGCAAAGGCCGACACGGAGAGGCTTGCGCCATATCCCCAGAAATTCTGAACGAAAATAGCAATTGGTGCATCGGACGCGGCAACGGCTGATTCGGGGAGCGCAAAGATGATGCCGTTGCAGATGATCACGTAGAGCAGGCCGGTGAGCGCCGTGCCGTAAAGTGTGGCGCGCATGACGTTCCGTGCGGGGTCGCGAAGACGCTCGGCCGCCAGCGACGCCGCTTCGAACCCGATCAGCGCGGAAAAACAGAGCGTCATTGCCGTTGAAAGGTCACGCGCGACAAACGGCGGGTGTGATACCGCTGTGAACTGACCGTTTTGTGCCAACGCCAGTCCGGCAAGAATGATAACAACAGCGACGAGTGGCAGTAGTTTGAGCAATGTTGTCAGCACCTGAAAGCGCCCTGCGCTTTTCGCACCACCCAGATTCAGCGCGGTTACTGCCCAGATCAGGGTGGTTGCCCCCAATGCCGCGGCGAGCGGTGATGCCGTAAGCGCAGGAACAAATGACGCGCCATAGCGGACAGCGGTCAGCGCAAGAATAGCGTTGGCGGAACAGATGCCGACCCAATAGCTCCAGCCGACCAGCAGTCCGGGCAGCGGGCCGAGTGCTTCACCGACAATCGCCACGGCACCGGTTGCGTCTGGCCGCGCCGCAGCCAGCCGCGACAAGATGTAGGCGAGCAATAAAGCGCCGGAAATGGCAAAACCCCAGGCGACGAGGCCGGTCCATCCAAACGGTGCAAGCTGCGCCGGGAGGACGAAAATGCCCGCACCGATCATGCCGCCGACAACAAGCGACGCCGCAGTCCAAACGCCGAACGGCCGTGACGGTGACGGTGCGTCGGGCATTGTGCTGCCCCCGGTCATGCAATCAGAATTTCGCGCCCAGCCTCAATCCGATCGTTCGCGGGGTGATCGTGTAAACATAGTTGCGGAACGGTGCGCACGACCCGCATTGAGCCCCGCGCGACAATTCGCCGCGCTCGTCAAAGGCATTACGGACGAACAGTTCAGCCGAAAAGCGATCCCAGTCGATCCCGGCTGCAAAATCCGCGGTAGTGTAAGCGCGCAAATCACCAAGCGCGGACGCCGGGCTAAACGTATTGATGACGGCGCGGTCGCCGCCCACCGAACGAACGGCGGTGCGCAGATCGGACGGGGCCGAACCGGAATGAGCGACTGTCGCTTGCACATGCCCGGTACCGCCTGCCACCGGAAACGCATAACGGGCATTGCCACTGATCTTGACTTTAGGTGTGACCGGCAGGCGTGTGCCCGCAGGTGCCGAGATGAAGTTCGTCGTATCGACACCGGCACCCGGCCCAGGCAGCGTGCAAGCAAGCGTCGGATCCGGAAAACGGCACAAATTCTGGCGCGTCTTGGCGTCCGTATAGCTGGCCGCGGCGCTGAGGCTGAGCCCGGTGACAGGGGTCAGGTTAATATCGATTTCTGCACCGCGAATCCGTGCATCGGGGCCATTTTCAATTTGCGTGAAACTGTTCTGGCCAAGGAACGCGAACTGAAAGGTTTTCCAGTCCTGCTGATAAATCGCGCCATTGATGCGCAATTTGCCATCGAGCCAGGTTGTCTTCAGGCCGACTTCATAATTCGTCAGGAAGTCAGGCTGGTAGGCACGGATTCCTGCGCGCCGGTTGATCCCGCCAGGGCGGAAACCCCGGGACCATGTGGCATAGGTCAGAATGTCGCGATTTGGCTTCCACGTCAGATTGACTTTGTGCGTGAAGCCCGACCCGTCAGCCTGTTTCGGGCGGACGGTTCCGGTTGCGGTGTCGAAATCACCAAGATTGGTGCAAGGCCCGCCGGCAACCGCAGCGGGCAGCAGCGTCGTGCTGCGCTGCGGCGATCCTGCGTTGCCTGGATCGGTGTTGAACGATTGCGCATCGCGCAGGGTGAAACCTTCCGTCGTCAGGCAGCCCGCAACGCCCGTTCTTGAGCTCGCCGCAGCGTTAGCAGGCGGATTGCCACTCTGCGATCCCTGCACATAAGCGGGATTTCGGCCAAAGCCGAAAAACCCGATCAGACTGTTGTCGTAAATAAACCCGCGCCCACCGGCGGTCAACGTCAGCGTTGGCGTGATGTCGAAACTTGCTTCGCCGAATACGGCATAATCGCGATCGACGCGCTTTTGTTTGGTCAGCCAGAGAGTGCCCGGACGTCCATTGACCGAAAGCAGCGGTGCAAGATTTGGAACCGCGTAAATTTCCTCGATGTCGTTCTGCTGGCGTTGGTAGAACAGTCCTGCGACAACCCTGAAACGTTCGCTTTGCGGTGATGCCACGCGCAGTTCCTGGCTCAGCTTGGTATAGTTCGGATTGCTCAAGACTTGCTGGCGCGGGTCGACGAGGGCACCCGATGCGTCGTTAAAGTAAAAGCATCCGGCGATACCCGAGCAGCTGAAACCACCGCTTTCGCTTACATAGGCCGAATAGAGTCGGTCATAGGCTTCTGCATAGTCGGTGTAGTCGTTCGAACCACGTGCCTTGCGGTCGAGATAGGCTCCGGCATACGTCAAATCCCAGTTGCCGATCTTACCCTCGATCGTCAGCGCGCCTTGGATGAACCGGTCATTCTTGAATTCGGGGTAGAAGTGCTGAACCTGAAGGTCGCCGAGGCGGGTGTCGGATCCGAACGATCCCTTTGCCTTGGTTTCCTGGTAAAGAACGGTCGGTGTCGCCGTCCAGTTATCATCGAGGTCGATCTTCAGCGCCGCGCGGCCACCGTAAGTTTCGACTTCGTTGTAGTCCTTTTTCAAGAACCCGGCATTGTTCGCCGTAATACCGCCGATGAAGCCGCGCGTACCGGCGATGTTGTCGATATACCCGGCGTCACGCTGGTAAAAGCCGACAACGCGCAAGGCGGCACGGTCTCCTACAGGCAGGTTGATTACGCCTTCGAGACGACCGCCGATGCCACCTTTGGCAACCGTATTGATCTCGCCATCGACGCGCCCAGATGTTTCGTCGAGTTCGGGCTTGTTGGTGATAATGCGGATCGTGCCCGCTTGCGACGACGCGCCATAAAGTGTGCCCTGTGGCCCCGACAGGCTTTCGATGCGCGCGATGTCATAGATGTGGATGTCAAGCGTGCCACCGATCGTCGTGATCGGTTGTTCATCAAGATAAAAGCCGACCGATGGCAGCGGGCCTGAATGGTTGCCGTCGCCGCCCGACGCCACACCGCGCATGTAGACGTTCGTCGAGCCGGGTTGGGATGTCTGGAAGGCGACGCTCGTCAGTTGCTGCGAAAACTGATTGAAGTTGGTGATGTTGAGCTGGTCGAGCTTCTTCGTGCCGAGCGCCTGAATGCTGATCGGCACATCCTGAAGGCTTTCCGAGCGCTTCTGCGCCGTTACGATGATGTCGTCGCCGGTGGTCGCTTCGTCGGCGGCTGTCTGGGCAATCGCAGGTGCGGCCATTAACATCGTGCTCGTCAGGAAAGCAGCGGTCAGCGTGCGGCGTGTTGTCATGATGAACCCCATCTCTTTACTTGGAACATGTCTGTGACGCAGGTAAGTCATGGTCAACGGCAAAATGTTAGAGTGCTATAATCGCGCCTGCAGGCGTGACAGTTTTGCAACTATTGCGGGGCGACGGGCTGCATTGGAATTAAATTGCCTAGTGCGGATTTGAGCGGGCCGAGCCAAGGATCGAAGCCCTGCCAGGCTTCGGTTCCGTCCTTGAAGATCGGCTGTCGCACTTGTTCGGAAGACGCCGTGCGGACGGCACGTTCCGTTTTGTGGAATTCGAGACACGCCAGTTCGAATTCCAACCCACACGCATGGAGCAGCGCGCGCACCTCGGTTTCGGTATTGGCTACCATATTCTCGTAGTTTACCCGGTGCACGCGGCCGGGAAGCGCATTGTCGATATGCGCCATCAATCGCACATAGTCGGCATAATAACGGCCCATGTCGTCTAGGCTGTAGCTGAAGGCCTGACCCTTGGCGAAATGCTGTTTGAAATTTGAAAAGCAGCAACCGAGCGGATGGCGGCGTGCATCGATGATTTTCGCGCGCGGCAGGATCAGATGAATGAAACCGACATGTGCCCAGTTGTTCGGCAGCTTGTCGATGAAGAAAGGCTTGTCAGTCCTGCGCTGGACGCGGGTGCGTTCGAGATAGCTTTCGCCGAGTTCGCGCATTTCGGCAGGGGGCAGCGCGGCGAGTTTTTCGGGATCGCTGTAGCCCCGCGCGAGGACGGGGATGTCGCCGAGTTCGGACGTTCCTTCGATCAGGGAGTGGCTCGACAGGATTTGCTCGACGAGTGTGGACCCGGCGCGCGGCATCCCGAGCACGAAAATCGGATCAGGCGCGTCAAAGCCCTGGTCAGCGCGACGCGCGAAAAAATCAGGCGTGAAGAGCGCGATGCGACTGTCGACAAATCCTGTAGTTTCGTCCGCGTCATAATCGATCTTGGTTCGCCGCATTGCATTGCCTGCATCATAATGAGCAAATGACGTCGCATAGTCCTTCACATCTTCGAACGCCTTGCCGAGCGCGAAATCGAGGTGGAAGCGATCTTCGTCGCTGATTGCACCGGTCAATGCGCTCTGCATCGCACCGATATCGTCGGCTGTGAATTTGACGGTTTTGAGATTGGCGAGACTCCACCACACTTCGCCCAATGATGGCTGGATTTCGAGTGCGCGACGGTAAGCAGCAATGCCATCGGCCTGGCGCCCGACTGTCTTCAACATGTGGCCGTAGGACATCCAGACTTTGGGCTGTCTCGGCACTTCTTTCAGGACCTGTTCGTAAAGCGCGATTGCCTCGTCAAAGCCGCCGATCCGGCCGAGCGCTGCAGCTTTCAGATTGGCACTGCCAATGTTTTCGGGATCATCGATCAGAACGCGGTCGAGTTCGGCAATTGCTTCGGTTGGCTTGTTCTGGCGATAAAGGCAGGTCGCCAGATTGGCGCGCGCGGCACCGAATTCGGGGGCCAGTTCAAGCGCACGGCGCAGCAGGTTTTCGGCATCCTTGTAACGCCCGATCCGCCCGGCGAGTTCGGCCATCATGCGGATGGCTGCGACATCGAAAGGGTCAGCTTTCAAATGCGCGCGCAAAAGGGGTTCGGCATCGGACAAACGATTGTCGTGGAGCGCGAGTGCGGCGTCCATCAGGCGCGGGTTATTGACGCCGCGCCGGATCGACTGGTCGAGAGCGCTAGAGCGCTGCAACGACTGCATCACCCATCGCGCATGTGCCCGTGGCGCCGCCCAGATCGCGCGTGCGATGGCCCGCTTCGAGGACAGACTGGACGGCGCGCTCGATCTGGTCGGCAGCGGCCGCATTGTCGAGGCTGAAGCGCACCATCATCGCCGCCGACAGGATGGTGGCCAGCGGGTTTGCCACGTCTTTCCCCGCAATATCGGGTGCCGAACCGTGGATCGGCTCGTAAAGCCCGAAGTTGGCGGCATTGAGGGATGCGCTGGGGAGCATACCAATCGAGCCGGTAAGCATCGACGCCTGATCGGAAAGGATATCGCCGAACATATTGCCGGTGAGGATCACGTCGAACTGCTTGGGCGATTTCACGAGCTGCATGGCGGCATTGTCGACATACATATGGTCGAGCGTGACGTCGGGATAGTCGGTGGCAACTTCGATGACGACCTCGCGCCAGAGCTGCATCGTGTCGAGGACATTGGCTTTGTCGACCGACGTGACGCGTTTCGAACGAGCGCGCGCGGCCTGGAACGCGACATGGGCCACGCGGGCGATCTGGCTTTCCGTGTAACGCATCGTGTCGAAGCCTTCGCGGCTGCCTTTTTCGCCCGTGATCCCTTTTGGCGTTCCGAAATAAATGTCGCCGGTTAGTTCGCGGATGATGAGGATGTCGAGGCCCGCCACGATTTCGGGCTTCATCGCCGATGCATCAGCGAGCGCGGGCCAGACAATCGCAGGGCGGAAATTGGCAAACAGATCGAGTTCACGGCGCAGGCCCAGGATGGCCTGTTCGGGGCGCAATTCGCGCGGCAACGAGTCGAGGTCGAAATCACCGACTGCGCCGAACAGGATTGCGTCCGACTGGCGCGCGATTTCGAGGGTATCGGGCGGAAGCGGATGGCCGTGTTTGCGATAGGCTGCGCCGCCGACATCGGCGTGTTGAAAGTTAAGCCCGAGCTCAAGGGCATCGAGAACGCGCACGGCTTCGCGTGTGACCTCAGGGCCGATCCCGTCGCCGGGCAAAAGAGCGATGGTGGACATTTGTGCGGGCGATAGTGCGACTGCCTGCGCGGCGCAACGAAATGCGGTTTGGGGTGGTTTGGTAGTAATTGCCGACCTAAGGGCTACCTCGGGACACCCTAGCGGAAAGCGGATTTATGAAGATTGCGATGATCGGGGCTGGCTATGTAGGCCTCGTTTCCGGCGCATGTTTTGCCGATTTTGGCCATGACGTCGTGTGCGTCGATCTCGATCAGGCAAAGATCGACGCGTTGCTTGATGGCAAAATGCCGATCTTCGAGCCGGGGCTGGCTGAGCTGGTGGGCGGCAATGTCGCTGCGGGGCGCTTGTCATTCACAACGAGCATTGCCGCTGCGGCGATGGATGCCGATGCGATTTTCATTGCCGTGGGCACGCCGTCGCGGCGCGGCGATGGTCATGCGGACCTGAGCTATGTTTTTCACGCCGCCCGCGACATTGGCGCTGTCATAAAAAAGCCGACGGTTGTTGTCACGAAATCGACTGTCCCCGTCGGCACTGGCGACGAAGTCGAACGCATATTGCGCGAGGTGGCCATAGACGTTGATGTCGCTGTGGTGTCGAACCCAGAATTCCTGCGCGAAGGGGCCGCGATCAGCGACTTCAAGCGGCCCGACCGGATCGTGATCGGTTGCGAAGATTCGCGCGCCGAACAGGTCATGCGTGATATCTACCGTCCGTTGTCGCTGGGGCAGGCGCCGCTGATGTTCACAGGACGACGCACGGCAGAGCTAATCAAATATGCGGCCAACGCGTTTCTTGCGACCAAGATCACGTTCATCAACGAGATCGCCGATTTGTGCGAGGCGGTGGGCGCAGATGTCAAGGACGTGTCACGCGGCATCGGGCTCGACAACCGGATCGGAAGCAAATTCCTTCATGCCGGGCCAGGCTATGGCGGGTCGTGTTTTCCGAAGGACACGCTGGCCCTGCTAAAGACGGCAGACGATCATGCCGTGTCGATGCGCATTGTCGAGGCAACGGCCGCCGTCAACGACAGCCGCAAGCGCGCCATGGGCCGCAAGATCATCACCGCGATGGGCGGCGACGTGCGCGGCAAAACGGTCGGTATTCTTGGCCTGACCTTCAAGCCCAACACAGACGACATGCGCGACGCGCCCGCGCTGGCGATCGTGCAGGCGCTGATCGATGGCGGAGCGAACGTAAAAGCTTATGATCCCGAAGGAATGGAACTCGCCGCGCCGTTGATGCCAGCAGTGACGATGTGCAAGGATGCCTATGCCGTTGCCGATGGCGCCGACGCAGTGGCAATCGTGACCGAATGGGATGCGTTCCGCGCGCTGGATCTCGGGCGTATGGCAGCATCGATGAACGAGCGAATTCTTGTCGACCTGCGAAACATTTACAATGCCCCGGATGTTACCCGATTCGGCTTTGCCTATCATTGTGTGGGACGGCCAGTCTGAATCATCGGGGAATTTCGAAATGCGCTGCGCTGTTCTGATTGTATTTGCACTGGGCGGATGCAGCACGATCCTGCCCAAAACCTCCGCCCCCAATGATATTGTTGCGAAACTTGCGGCCGCCGACGGCGCGGATCGGGGTTCGGCAACATTGAGAGTCGGCGCCGACCGCATGCGTTTGACAGTCGATGCCGTGGGTCTCCCGCCTGGTGCGCGCGGCATTCACATCCACGAAGTTGGACGGTGCGAGGCACCAGACTTTGGATCGGCCAAAGGACACTGGAATCCGACCATGAAAATGCACGGTCGTGACAACAGGATGGGCGCGCATCATGGCGATATGCCGAACCTGATGATCGGTGCAGATGGTCGCGGCTCGGTGAGCATTGACGTGCCGGGCTCGATCGCCGAATTGCTCGACACGGACGGAGCCGCTGTCCTGATCCATGCGGCTGCCGATGACTACAGGACGGACCCGAGCGGCAATTCGGGCGCACGTATTGCCTGTGGTGTGCTGACCGCGCCTTAAATGGGTTCGCCCGCTGCACGCGCGCGCTCGACCATCGTTGTTTCGGCGTTTGGCACGCTGCGATAGGCAAACGCCAGCAAGGCAAGCGAGATCGGCACGACGCACAGTAGCGACAGCATGCCAGTGCTGAGACTTCCGCTCATCGTCGAGACGATGCCTGCGAGTGACGGCCCGAGCCCCAGTCCGATCATGGCATTGCCAAGGAAGAAAGTTGCCGTCGCCGTGCCGCGCATCCTTGGAAGCACCAAATCCTGTGTGGTCGCTGCCGACGGGCCCAGTGCGGCGCTGGCCAGTACGCCTGTGACAAAATGCAGCGTGTAATAAAGCGGAAGACTGTCGGTTGTGTATGTGAGGACAAAAAATGGTACTGGCGCAATCAGCCCCGTCATGATGACGAGCAAGCGACCATTGGCGCGGGTCCGCCGCAGATGATCTGAAATGCGCCCACCCGAAACGACGCCGATAAAGCCACTCAGTGCGCCGCCGCCACCAAGGAAGAAACCAACAGCTTCCTTCGTGCCATACCAGGGCAGAGGCTGGCCCGCGTCGATCAAAGGCTGCACCCAAGTGCGGATGGCATATGGCGCGCCCCAAAAGGAAGCCGAGTAGGCAATAAAAGCGATCAAGCCATAGCCAAGTGCGACCTGCAGGAACGCAGGCGTCCCCCAGATCAGTTTGAACGTCACCGGATCGCGGCCGCGCAATGCGCTCACCCAAGAGAACACGGCATAAATACCAATCCCGACTGCAATCCACTGCGGGATGTTGTTGGTGATCTGGATCAGTCCCCAGGCAACTGCCGTGCACAGCAGTGCGAAGCCTATATTGATTGCGAGCGGACGCATGCCGCGCCGTGCCGCACCGATCAGCGTGAGCGGCGGAATGATCGTCATCAGTTCGGCAAAGAAATCGGCAAACGGCCGCTCGGCCGTCGGCGTGACGATGCCGTCCGAAATGCCGCGCACCGGCTCGCGCAACGTGCTGACCCAAAAGGCGAGCAGGATGCCGGGAATGCCGACCGCCATGAACGCCGCTTGCCAGCCGACCAGACCCATCGGTCCGCCCCCGGGATAGGCGGCGTTCCATTGGCCGACGACAAGTGCGCCAATGCCGAGTGACAACCCGCCGCCGATATAAAGCCCCGACGAATAAATGGCGAGCGCGGTGGCGCGTTGCGACCGGGGAAACCAGTCCGATATCAGCGAATATGCCGAGGGACTTGCGGTTGCTTCGCCGATTCCCACGCCAATTCGTGCGGCAGTGAGTTGAAGCGGTGTTTTCGCGAAGCCCGACAGCGCTGTCATTACCGACCACAAGCCCAGCCCCATCGTCAGCAAACGGATGCGGTGCCAGTTGTCGGCCAATCGCCCTAAGGGAATGCCGAACAGCGCGTAGAAAACGCCGAATGCCGTGCCATAAAGGAACCCGAGATAGGCGTCCGTGATGCCAAGATCACGCTTTACATCTTCGGCAAGGATGCTGAGGATCTGGCGGTCGATGAAGTTGAAAACATAAACAAGAACAAGGACACCAAGGGCATACCAGGCATAGGTCGGACTGGCGCGCGTCGCGGTTGGCTCGGTCATGGATATCCTCTTGTTGGCGCTTGGCTAAGCGACGAGGGGACAATCGACAAGCGCCCGATTGCGTTTATGTCGTGTTTTGCTTGAAATCGAGCGGAATACCCCCAATATCTTTTTCGTCCGGCGATGGTCGCCGGGTAAAGGAGTATTTTCGATGGCCAATTGGTCTGATCCCCGTATGACCGCCGGCGCGGCCGCGCCGTCAATCGGTGTCCGCGACGCTGCATATGATGCGGGTCTGCGGTCCTATATGTTGTCGGTTTACAATTACATGGCATCGGCTGTGCTGCTGACGGGTATTGTCGCCATGGTGTTTGCGAGCTCTGGCTTGGCGGCGCAGGTGCTGAATACGCCCCTGAAGTGGGTCATCATGCTGGCACCGCTCGGGTTTGTCTTCGCGCTCAGTTTTGGCATCAATAAAATGTCCACTGCAACGGCACAGGCTGTGTTCTGGGCGTTTGCGGTGGTCATGGGTCTGTCGATGTCGTCGATTTTCCTGGTCTACACCGGCACGTCGATCGCACAGGCGTTCTTTGCAACGGCAGCAGCGTTCGCAGGGCTGAGCTTGTTCGGCTACACCACCAAGCGTGACTTGTCGGGCATGGGTTCGTTCCTGATCATGGGTGTCGTCGGCCTGATCGTGGCGATGCTGCTTAACGCATTTGTCTTCAAATCCGGTGTGATGGGTATGGCGATTAGTGCGATCGGTGTGCTGATATTTGCCGGTTTGACCGCGTATGATACGCAGCGCATCAAGTCGATGTATGCCTATGTTGCGGGCACGGATATGGTTGGGAAGACTGTGATCATGGGCGCTCTGTCGCTTTATCTCGACTTCATCAACATGTTCCAGTTCCTGCTCTTCTTCATGGGCGACCGCCGCTAAAGCGGAAGGCTGGAGCGACGAGAAACGGGGCCCGGCGAGAAATCGCCGGGCCTTTTTTCGTGGGCTAAAGTGTGTTTTAGTTAGCCGGAACCGGTTCAGTCTTATTGAAACAGACCCTAGAAGCCGGGCATCTGGACGGTCAGATCAAGCCCGTCGTGACGAAAGGCGACATCGAGCGAACCACGGTGCGCGGTCATGGCGCGACGGATCAGCGTCAACCCAGAG
>JAYTAP010000014.1:0-5386 GCA_043737475.1 Sphingomonas sp. | reverse complement strand
CCAAGTGCTCGAGTTGCGTGCACGAGCAGCCACCGGCCGCGCCATTCGCGCTTTGCTCGATCTTGCGCCCAAGACGGCCCGCAGGATCGGTGCCGACGGCGCGGATGAGGAAATTGCGATCGCGCTTGTCGCCACTGGTGATCTGCTGCGCATCCGCCCCGGCGAGGCGATCCCGGTCGATAGCGTCGTCATCGACGGCCGTTCATCCGTCGATGAGTCAATGCTCACCGGCGAGCCCGCCCCAGTGCTCAAGGAGGCCGACGCCAAGGTCACCGGCGGCACCGTCAACGGCACCGGCAGCCTCGTCATGGAAGCCCGCGCGGTCGGCGCGGACACGATGCTCGCGCGGATCGTGCGGATGGTCGCCGAGGCCCAGCGCAGCCGCGCGCCGATTCAGGCGGTCGCCGATCGGGTTTCGGGCTGGTTCGTCCCGCTGGTCGTGCTGATCTCGGTCGCGACGTTCGTCGTTTGGTGGCTAATCGGTCCCGAGCCGCGTATGGGCCACGCGCTACTCAACGCCATCGCGGTGCTGGTGATTGCGTGCCCGTGCGCGCTCGGACTAGCGACGCCGATGTCGATCATGGTCGGCACCGGGCGCGGCGCACAGGCCGGCGTGCTCGTCAAAAGCGCCGAGGCACTGCAAGCCTTCGAGCGCGTTGACACGCTGCTGATCGACAAGACCGGCACACTGACCGAAGGCAAACCGAAGCTTGTCGGGATCGAGACTGTAGGCGAACTTTCCGAAGACGATCTGCTTCGGCTCGTGGCTACGGTCGAGGCACGATCCGAACACCCGCTTGCCTATGCCATCGTGACCGCTGCTAAAGAGCGTAATCTGTCGCTCGCCGAACCCGAAGGATTTGAGGTTCAGGTCGGCGCTGGCATCAGTGCCACGGTCGAGGGCCGCACCGTCGTCATCGGCAACACAGCGCAAATGCAAAGCGTTGGCGTCGATCCGCTGCCGCTGTTCGATTCATCAGAGGCGAAGCGTCGCGAAGGCGCTGGCGTCATGCTCGTCGCCATCGACGGCGCACTGGCCGGGTTCATTGCGGTCGCCGACCCGATCCGCGCAAATGCGAAGGTATCGATATCCGCCCTGCGCAAACAGGGGCTCAAGGTCATCATGCTGACGGGCGACAACCCGACGACGGCGCGAATCGTCGCCGATGCGGTCGGTGGGCTCGACGGCGTCCATGCCGAACTCAAGCCCGAGGACAAGGCACGCATTGTCGGCGAACTGAAAGCCAAGGGCGCAAAGGTTGCCATGGCGGGTGACGGCATCAACGACGCGCCCGCGCTCGCCGCCGCCGATGTCGGACTGGCGATGGGCACAGGCACCGACGTCGCCATCGAAAGCGCTGGGATAACGCTGACCAAAGGCGATCTCGCCGCCGTCGTCCGCGCCCGGACGCTTGCCAAGGCGACGATGGCAAACATACGTCAGAACCTGTTCTTTTCATTCCTTTTTAATGGCATCGGTGTGCCCGTCGCGGCGGGCGTGCTCTATCCGGTAATGGGTCTGCTCATGTCGCCGATGTTCGCGGGCGCGGCGATGGCGCTTTCGTCCTTTACTGTGGTGGCTAACGCGCTGCGCCTAAATCGTGTCAGACTCTAGCGACGAATATATGCCGGGTTGCTGCACCGCGCGAGAGGTTCATCCACGGGCGCAATCGGCGGGACAATCGGCCAAATCGCGCACTGACGCTTTTCAAAAAGCACATAGAAACTTTATGCCCGCGTGCCTTACGCCGGTGGCGCGTCAACAGCGCAATCCCGCCCCACCCTCCGCTTCATGCTCGGCACGGGCGTCGTCTTCGGCGACATCGGCACCTCGCCGCTCTACGCATTCCGTGAGAGCTTTGCCGGGCATCGCATTCGCCGCTTCTTCCGGCAATGGGGATTGCGGCTTTGCTCGCCAGCGGACGTCGATCTCCAAGATTCACAGCGTCGAGGGCGTAGCAATCTATCTAACGAGCCAGACCGAGGGCGTGCCGCCTGCGCTGCTACACAATCTCAAGCATAACAGCGTGCTGCACAAACGAGTCATTCTGCTGACTGTGGACACTGCGCTGACCCCGAGCGTGCCGAGCGAGCAGCGGATCAAGGCGCAAGCACTAGGAGACGGCATCGAGCGCGTCGTGCTGCGCTTCGGATTTATGGAAACGCCCCACGTTCCTGCCGCACTTGCGCTGCTTCCCGATCCGCCAGCGCCAATGGAGACGACCTTTGTGTTAGCGAGACAACTTCGTCCGAGTACATCCCTTGCGGTCATTCTAACGCCGGCTGCGTCCGCATTTCGGGTACGCTGTGCGCGATCGAAGCAAGTAAGGTTAGCCGGAGCACCCTGCCCCGCGCGATCTTTCATCCAAAGCTGGTTCCGTTGCACTTAATTTGTGCCCGCCCCCTTGTGGCCATCGCAGTAGTCGATGACGCTCACTGCGGATGGCTTCGCCCCGCTTTCATTCTAGCACACTTCGAAGACATCTCGGCGGAAAACCCAAGTAGCATCGGCGGCGAAAGTGTACTCGTCAGGGTCGGTCGGTGGTTGAACGCTCGCAGTGGCGCGATTTCCGGATTTAATTACATGAAGAGGAGAGATGGAGATGAGCGAGATACGAATGACTCGCGAAGAAAATCGTCTCGTTCCCGGGCGGGCGATAGCTTTAGGCATGGCGTTGGTGCTTGCTGCCTGTTCGCAAGAGCGGGACGAAATCACCAGCACCAACAACGAAAGCGTGCCGGTAGAAGACGTCGGGCTGCCGAGGCCCACGCCGCAGGAAGAACCGACAACCGGGGCGCGTCGTTCCTCAAACGTCGCACCGTCAACGCCTTCGACTGCATCCGTGATCACACTCGAAGGCCTGGGCGATCTTCGGATCGGCAAGGCTGTACCAAAGAACGGCTTATGGGCTGAGCGCGGTGCCCAAACCAGCGATGCCTGTCGCACCGTCAGCTCGCCCGATTTTCCGGGGGTGTACGTTATTGTGACAGAGGGCGCCGTGCGGCGGATCACGGTCGGGCGACGTTCCAGTGTGAAGTCGATGGAGGGAATAGGCGTCGGCGCGACCGAGCACGAGGTCAGAAAATCGTTCGCGGGGTTTCAGGAGGAGGCTCACAAGTATGAAAAAGCCCCCGCGAAGTATCTCTCGGCCCCGAATGCGTCGAGCGGGAATTCCTCATTACGTTTCGAGATCGCCGGCGACGGCCGAGTGACAATGATGCATGTCGGCACCGCGCCCGTCCTCAATTACGTCGAAGGCTGCGCATAGCAACACCTTTCGTCAGCACGCCAGATGACGCAGACGGCGCGTTGTGTGAACACTACCACAGGTCGACCGTCACCAGAGGTTCGTTCCATCGATGACAGTCACCGGCCAATCCGCCGCATCGAAATCATCGAACAATCGCGCGTTGAAGGCAATCTTGCGCGTCTTCCCGTCCCAGCTTCCATCGGTTTCGAACGCCGGGGTATCAGCGTAAAGGTTGCACCCGCAGGCACTGCAGAAATGATTGGCAACCTTCTTCGAATTCCATCGATAGACGGCATCGCTGTCGGCTTGCGTCACGGTCAGCTGGTCGGGCTTGAAATAGGCATAGAGATGACCGCGCTTCGAACAGAACGAGCAGGTGCAGCACGTCAGCTTCTCGGGTAGTTCGCCATTGATCTCCAATGCGGTGCGGCCGCAATGGCAATGCGCTGTCAGGGTCATTACAAATTCCTTTGCGCGGTTGACTTCCCGGTGCGATACTCTGCGGCCTCGAACATGGCAGGCCCTGACCCTCGTCGGGCGAGCTTTCGAAGGCTGTGATGGTGGGGACGATGAGCCTTCACTGCTTTCGCTGTTGGGCCAGCAGATCGCGAAATAGCTATCGCGGTCGAGCCCGTTGTCGAGCGGGCTTGTAAAGCGGAAATTTTTGGCGATCAGGCGCTCGGCAGCGGTACGATCCGTGGCAACGCAGGTGTCCTAGATCGCCTTGGCGGTGCCAGCGGCCGGACCGCTCATGACACTGCCCCCCTGCGCGCGATTTGCCCAGAACGACGGACAATGCATCATGGGCGCTGCCGCGAACCGGTGCCGCGTTGCGGTCCTTGGTTGTCATTACAAACGTCCTTTCCCGAACTCATTCGGCTGTGCTGTCGTGCTCCAGGAAGGTTTCGCTGTGTGCGTGACATTCCCAGCCGTCCGCCCCGCGAATCCACGTCGAGCTGTCGGCGGCACGAATCTTGTGAGACTTGCCATCCCTGATGCCGTGTTGATCGACGGTATAGGCGATGAGGGCCACGTCGGGAGTCGGGGTCGTCACTTCGATGTCATCGAACGCGTAAGATTCAAGCGTCCACTCTCCTTGTTCGGTCATCTTGCCCATCTCGTTTTTGGCGATGCTCATGACGCCCTCCGCGCCGGTCACAAGCGTGGTTTTGCCGGAAAGCTGCGAGGTGCGTGCACCATTCTTCGCTTTCATTGCATCCCATTAGGACGTCCCGAGCACGATGATGTCTTCCTTGGTCGGTGTGGCATCGGTAATCATGTCAGTCCCCTGATCGGATAAAGTTAAACGGTGCTTGCTTCGCGCTTGAAGAAGTAATGAAATATGTAGTGCGCCGGTGACACCACGGCGACGAGTTCCCAGCCTTGTCCGCCGAGCCGGCTGATCTTGTCGGCATCCAAGGTTTCCTCGACGATTAGATAATCCCAGCGCATGGCGTCATCTCCGGAAACTTGCGATATTCGCATAGTGGCAAAATCGGCGCGGCGGTTAGAACCGGATGAAAGCAGAGACTATGGGGTCAACCGCCATACTCCAGTTTTGGATACCAGTCGGTGCCGCGCCCGCCCGGCGTCAGGTCGAGCATGTTCCACAGGCATTCGGGGTCGGGGACGTTGTGTGCGTCCTGACCCGGATCGGCGGTTCCATCCATCTCCGATGCGCCCCAGAAATGGCGCACGGTTTCGCCCTGGCGCGTCCAGACGTCGAGCTGCGGCCATTCCTCGCCGCTGGCATGAAGCCCGCGATAATCAGTTGGGAAGTCGTCGCCGACGCACTGGTAGAAATCGAGGAAGCGCCAGCCGCGCTCAACCGCGAACGCAAGCTGCCGCGAGACCGGCGAGCGGCCGATCACTGCCACCAACACGCGTTGTGTCAAATCGCGCGCCGCCGCGTCGAGCGAATTCAGGAAGGCGGTGCACATCGGGCACGGCCGCTCGCGCTCTGGCCCGTACATCCAGAAATAGCTGATCAAACTGTCGTGATTGCCGAACAGGTCTGCCAAACCATGCTCTGAACCGTCTTTGTCGATGAAATTATAGTTACCGGCCTCGCCGCCGGGCGGCAGCGCGCGCCGCATATCTGCCACGCGCCCGATATGGCGGCGCAGTTCGATCTC
>JAYTAP010000013.1:0-5425 GCA_043737475.1 Sphingomonas sp. | reverse complement strand
ACTTGCTCGGTGTCGAAGCCACACTTTCGCTGCCATTCTCGAACTTCAGCGAGGCGCTCGACGGGTTCGGCTTCTTCGGCAGTGGGTCATATACCGACAGCACGATCAAGCTGGGCAGCAATCCGGGCCAGCCGATCACGATACCGGGTCTTTCGGATTGGGTGGCGAACGCGTCGCTCTATTTCGAAAAGAGCGGCTTCCAGATCCGCGGAAGCTATCGCTATCGCTCTGCCTTCCTTGCCGAAATCGCAGGCTTGTCGGCTAATCCCGAATTCCGCACGGCGCGATCGGAAGCCATTGTCGATGCGCAGATCGGTTATGAATTCCAGGGCGGCCCGATGAAGGGGCTGTCGGTCATGCTGCAAGGCAAGAACCTGACCGATCGGCCGTTCATCACCTACCAGAATGACGACCCGCGCCAGGTTCGTGAATATCAGCGCTATGGTCGCGATTATTATCTCGCGGTCAGCTATAAATTCTGATTGCGGGGCGCGGGAACTGGCGGGGCCGTGTTAGGCTCCGCCGGGTTTTCCGTTAAGGAGTAAAAGGTGACGCAGGCCGACCCGCTCCACATTGTTATCGCTGGCGGGGGCACATCCGGCTGGATGGTCGCAGCCGCGATGGCGCATTTTCTTGAAAGCGGCTTTCACGTCTCGCTGGTCGAGTCCGAAGACATCGGAACCGTGGGTGTCGGCGAAGCGACGATCCCGCAAATCCGGCTGTTCAACAACGCCCTCGGCCTTGACGAGAATGCGTTTCTTGCCGCGACACAGGGGACGTTCAAGCTGGCAATCGAATTCGTCGGCTGGCGAAAGGCTGGCGAACGCTACATGCATGCGTTTGGCGATGTCGGTCGCGATGTCGGCTTGTTGCCGTTTCACCAGAACTGGGTGCGTGCACACCACGAAGGCATTGCCGACGATGTTTCGGCTTACTCATTGAACAACCTTGCGGCGCTTGATAACCGGATGCAGCGCGGTCCTGCGCGGACGGCAAAAATGCTGTCGGACATGCCCTATGCGTTTCACTTCGATGCCGGGCTGTACGCGCGCTATCTGCGAAAGTTTGCCGAGGCCCGCGGGGTCAAGCGGACCGAAGGCAAAATCGTCGAGGTGAAGCGCGACGGGGAAAGCGGTGATATTGCGTCGCTGCGGCTGGATAATGGCGACGAAATTGCGGGCGACGTGTTTATCGATTGCACGGGATTTCGCGGGCTGCTCATCGAAGAAACACTGAAGTCGGGCTATGACGACTGGACGCACTGGCTGCCGTGCAATCGCGCGCTGGCCGTGCCGTCGGCGCGCAGCAAGGATTTTACGCCGTATACGCGCGCATCGGCACATTCGGCGGGCTGGCAATGGCGCATTCCGCTGCAGCACCGGACCGGTAACGGGATTGTTTATTCAAGCGAGTATCTGAGCGATGACGAAGCGGCGTCCCGCTTGCTCGCGGGGCTGGATGGCAAAGCACTCGCCGATCCGCGCCCGATCAAGTTCGTGACGGGCAAACGACGCGAAATCTGGAAGAATAATGTCATTGCCGTGGGGCTTGCCTCGGGGTTTATGGAGCCGCTGGAGTCCACAAGCATTCACATGATCCAGTCAGCGATATCGCGCATCCTGAAACTTATGCCGGGCCGGGAAACAACGCAGGCCGACCGTGACGAGTATAACCGGCAATGCGATTTCGAATATGAGCGCATCCGCGATTTCCTGATCCTGCACTATGTCGCGAACGAGCGCGACGAGCCGTTCTGGCAGGCTTGCCGCGAGCGCCCGATCCCGGAAACTCTGGCGCACAAGCTGCGTTTGTGGCGGGGCAATGGCCACATCACGCGCGAGCACGAAGAATTGTTTACCGAAGTGGGCTGGTTTCAGGTGCTGGTCGGGCAGGGGATCATCCCGAGCGGTACACACCCGATCGCCGGAAGCATTTCGAAAGCAGATCTGCAGGAGTATATGAACGTGATTGCCAAACTGAATGCGCGTGAAGTTGCGCAAATGGGCGACCATGCTGCGTTCGTGGCGCAAAATTGCGCGGCGCGCGAAACGGTGTCGGCATGAGCATCACAGCGGTGCTGCTGATGCTGGCAGGTGCAACGCCGGCTATCGATTACCGTGCGCGCTTGCCCGAAGACGAAGTGATGTATTTCATGCTGCCCGACCGTTTCGAGAACGGCGACCGGACGAACGATCGCGGCGGGCTGAAAGGCGACCGACTAAAGACCGGCTATGACCCGACATCGAAAGCGTTTTTCAACGGTGGCGACCTGAAAGGGCTGACGGCACGGCTCGATTACATTCAGGGCATGGGCGTGACCGCAATCTGGCTTGGCCCGATTTTCAAGAACAAGCCAGTGCAGGGCGCGCCGGGCAGTGAATCGGCCGGCTATCACGGCTACTGGGTGACGGATTTCACGACGGTCGATCCCCATCTGGGCACCGATGCCGACATGAAAGCTTTCGTCGATGCGGCGCACGCGCGCGGCATCAAGGTCTACATGGATATCATTGCTAACCACACCGCCGATGTGATTTCATACCGCGAATGCCCAAGCAGCAGTTGCGCTTATCGGTCGCGGGCGGATTTCCCTTATCAACGGCGGGGCGGGGCTGCGGGTCCGGCGATCAACGCAGGGTTTGCAGGCGACCAGATGCAGACGGCCGATAACTTCGCCAAGCTGACCGATCCGACTTACGCATACACGCCGTTCGTCACGAAAGCCGAAGCGAATATCAAAGTGCCTTCCTGGCTGAACGACGTGCGTTACTATCACAATCGCGGCGATACGACGTTCAGCAACGAGAGCTCGACGATGGGCGATTTTGTCGGGCTTGACGATCTGATGACCGAGCACCCGAAAGTCGTTGCAGGGATGATCGACATTTTCGGCGGCTGGATCGACCGTTATGGCATCGACGGCTTCCGCATCGATACTGCCAAGCATGTGAACCCCGAATTCTGGCAGGCATTTGTGCCCGCTATGATGGCGCGAGCGAAAGCGCGCGGTATTCCGAACTTCCACATATTCGGCGAAGTTTATGTGGACAGTCTCGATCCCGGGCAGCTTGCCAAGCATACGCGGGTCGATGGCCTGCCGACTGTGCTCGATTTTGCCTTCCGCGCCGCTGTCCTGTCGACGATCGCGGGAACAAATGGCACTGATCAGTTCGAACGTCTGTTCGCAGGCGATGCGCTTTACGAAGGCGGCGCTGCGACGGCGCTTCGCTTGCCGACCTTTACCGGCAACCATGATGCAGGGCGCTTTGCCTTTTATGTCCGCAAAGCATTTCCAGCGGCAAGTGAAGCGGAAGTATTGAGACGCATCAATCTCAGTCATGCAATGATGTTTCTGCTACGCGGCGTGCCCGTGATTTATTCGGGCGACGAGCAGGGGTTTGCCGGCGACGGTGGCGACCAAGACTCGCGTGAAACGCTGTTTGCGTCGAAAGTTGCGTCCTACAATGACAACAAGCTGGTCGGCACGGCGGCAACGACCGCGACGGACAATTTCGTGACGACGCATCCGATCTATCGCGCGATTGCCGAAATGGCGCGGGTACGTTCGGCGGAACCGGCGCTTCGCCGCGGCAAGCAACTTTTGCGCGCGAGATCAGACACACCCGGATTGTTTGCCGTGTCGCGTTTGCTTGAAGGGCGCGAAGTGCTCGTTGCGTTCAACACATTAACCGCGCCGATCGATGTAAACGTCGAAGTCGACGTCGGGTCAGAGACGTTCAGGCCGCTGCATGGAAGCTGCGCGCCTACGGCTTCGGCACCGGGCAGCATTGCCCTGAAGATACCGGCGCTCGACTATGTGGTTTGTGCCGGCAGTGCTGCCCAATGAGTGAGCCGTTGCGCGCGCCTACAACCATGATCACGAACGAATGGTGGCGCGGTGCGGTGATCTATCAGATTTATCCGCGCAGCTTTGCCGATTCCGACGGCGATGGCATCGGCGATTTGCCGGGGATTACGGCGCGGCTCGACCATGTGGCGTCGCTCGGCGTCGGCGCAGTCTGGATTTCACCGTTTTTCACGTCGCCGATGAAAGATTTCGGTTATGACGTGGCTGATTACCGCGACGTCGATCCCATTTTCGGGACGCTCGACGATTTCGATGCGCTTGTGGAGCGCGCCCACGCCCTTGGTCTGAAAGTCCTGATCGATCAGGTGTATTCGCATACCTCTGATGTTCATGCGTGGTTTGCCGAAAGCCGCTCCAGCCGGACGAATGCCAAAGCCGATTGGTATGTCTGGGCCGAACCCAAAAACGACGGGTCGCCTCCGTCGAACTGGCAATCGGTCTTTGGTGGGCCTGCCTGGACCTGGGATGCACGACGTCGGCAATATTACATGCACAATTTCCTAACGTCGCAACCGCAACTGAACGTCCACAATCTCGATGTTCAGGAAGCGCTGCTCGATACCGCGCGTTTCTGGCTCGACCGTGGCGTCAACGGCTTCCGCCTCGACGCTCTGAATTTTGCGATGTTCGATCCGTTCCTGACCGACAATCCACCTGCGCCGCCAAGCAACAGCATCAAGACTCGATCATTCGATTATCAGGAACGCGTCCATAATCAGTCACACGCAGATATTCCATTTTTTCTCGAGCGCATACGGGCGTTGACGGACAGCTATCAGGGTGTTTTTACCGTCGCCGAAGTGGGTGGCACGAGTGCGATCGCCGAAGCGGAAAAAAAAGCATTCATCGCGGGCGATACGCGGCTCAACAGCGCATATGGCTTCGAATTTCTATATGCCGATGCGCTGACGCCGGCCTTAGTCCGCGAAACGCTGGAAAACTGGCCGGAGAGCGACGGCTGGCCGAGCTGGGCATTTTCGAACCATGACGCGCCACGTGCGGCCTCGCGTTGGGCGAGGCCCGAGCATCGTCCGGCATTTGCGCAGATGGCCCTGTTGCTGCTGCTTTCGCTGCGCGGCAATGTCTTTCTTTATCAGGGTGAAGAGCTTGGCCTGACGCAGGTCGATATTTCGTTCGATCAGCTGCAGGATCCCGAAGCGATTGCCAACTGGCCGCTGACGCTCAGCCGCGACGGCGCGCGCACGCCAATGCCATGGGTGGCCAGCGCGCCGAATGCAGGATTTACGAATGGTTCGCCTTGGCTGCCGCTTGGCGCGAACAATCAGGCCTCGGCGGTGGATTTGCAGGAACATGACGAAAAATCGGTGCTGGTGCTGACCCGTCGGCTGATTGCGCTTCGGAATGGAAGCGCTGCTCTGAGGTCAGGGAGCATTACGATCCTCGCTGCAACAAAAGACCTTCTTGCCTTCGAACGCATGACAGCAGAGCAGCGGCTGTTGTGTCTGTTTAACTTCAGCGCGGATGTTCGCTACTGGGAACCAGCACAGCGCGACCGGTGGCGCATCGTGGAAAGCATCAACGGCGCAAGCGACTGGT